>NZ_JBOFRH010000245.1:0-14961 GCF_051650925.1 Plesiomonas sp. | reverse complement strand
CAGGCGCAAACACTGCCTGATGATCAGGGGCGTCATTTGCTGCCTTCTGCCGTGTATTATGGTCATGTTGATGTGGCAACCACGCCAGAGGCTAATCCCTCTGCTGCCGTATCGCTAATGAACGGTCCACAGGTTGGATGGCATGCCCGTACGCAAGCTGCACAAGACCCTGCAAATACCCTAATCTCGGTTAAACGTTTTATGGGGCGTTCACTGGCTGATATCCAGCAGCGTTACCCGCGTTTACCGTACCGCTTTAGTGCCAGTGAAAATGGCTTACCGCAAATAGAAACTGCACAAGGCTCGGTCAATCCGGTTCAGGTTTCTGCTGAGATATTAAAAACACTGGCTGCGCGTGCCGAACAGACCCTTGGTGGTGAATTGAGTGGCGTCGTGATTACCGTTCCAGCCTACTTTGATGATGCACAGCGTCAAGGTACCAAAGATGCGGCGCGTCTTGCTGGTTTGCATGTGCTGCGTTTGCTCAACGAACCGACGGCGGCCGCGATTGCTTACGGGCTAGACTCGGGTCAAGAGGGCGTTATTGCCGTCTATGATCTGGGTGGTGGCACGTTTGATATCTCTATTTTGCGTTTATCGCGCGGTGTGTTTGAAGTATTGGCAACTGGCGGTGACTCTGCGCTGGGTGGTGATGACTTTGATCATCTGCTGGCCGATTGGCTACGTGAACAAGCGGGATTAACCAGTGCAGATGCCAGCTTACAGCGGCAACTGCTTGATGAAGCTATTCGCGCTAAAATCGCGCTGAGTGATGCTGATAGCGTCAACGTTGCTATCGCAAACTGGCAGGGTGAGTTGACCCGCGATCAGCTAGACACCCTGATTCTGCCGCTGGTTAAAAAAACATTATTAGCTTGTCGCAGAGCACTGAAAGATGCCGCGGTCAGCAGTGATGAAGTGCAGGCTGTGGTAATGGTCGGCGGTTCAACCCGTGTTCCACTGGTGCGCGAACAGGTCGGCCACTTTTTTGGCCAAACCCCGTTAACCGCGATTGACCCAGATAAAGTGGTCGCTATTGGTGCCGGTATTCAGGCCGATATTTTGGCTGGGAATAAACCTGATGCTGAAATGCTGCTGTTGGATGTGATCCCACTTTCACTGGGCATTGAGACCATGGGGGGGCTGGTTGAGAAAATCATCCCGCGTAATACCACGATCCCAGTGGCCAGAGCACAAGAGTTTACCACTTTCAAAGATGGCCAAACGGCCATGATGGTCCATGTAGTGCAGGGTGAGCGGGAGTTAGTGGCAGATTGCCGCTCACTGGCCCGTTTTACCTTGCGCGGCATTCCGGCTATGCCGGCGGGTGGCGCACATATTCGCGTGACATATCAGGTTGATGCCGATGGGCTGCTCAGTGTCACGGCGATGGAAAAATCATCGGCAGTACAGGCTTCTATTCAGGTTAAGCCATCGTACGGGCTGAGTGATGACGAGATCGTAGCAATGCTGCGAGATTCGATGACACATGCCGAAAATGATGTGCAGGCTCGCATGCTCGCCGAGCAACAGGTGGATGCTGATCGGGTGATCGAGAGTGTGGTTGCGGCGCTGGAAAAAGATGCCAATCTGCTCTCTGCCGATGAGCTTGCCACTATCACTCAAGCACTTACCGAATTACGTGCTGTACGGCATGGTTCGATAAGCAGCGCGATTGAGCAGGCAATTAAAAACGTTGATGCGGCAACCCAAGATTTTGCCGCCCGCCGTATGGATGAATCTATCCGTCATGCATTGATGGGTCACTCTGTGGACGACATGTAGTATGCCAAAAATTGTATTTTTACCTAACCAATCGCTCTGCCCTGATGGCATGGTGGTTGATGCTGCTGCCGGCGAAACCATTCTTGACGTTGCACTGCGTAACGGCATTGAAATTGAACATGCCTGTGAAAAATCCTGTGCTTGTACCACCTGTCATTGCGTGGTGCGCGAAGGGTTTGATTCACTGGCCGAAAGTGATGAGCTAGAAGATGATATGCTGGATAAAGCATGGGGTCTTGAACCGGAAAGCCGCTTAAGCTGTCAGGCTCGTGTGGCCGATGAAGATTTAGTGGTAGATATTCCACGCTATACCGTAAACCATGCGCGCGAGCATAACTGAGTCACGGCACAGAACAGGGAGTGTGATATGCAATTAACATGGAGTGACAGCCGAGAGATCGCACTGGCATTGCTCGATATCTATCCGGATACCGATCCAAAAACGGTGCGTTTTACTGACTTACACCGCTGGATCTGCGAACTTGATGGTTTCAGTGATGATCCACAGCGCTCAAACGAGGCTATCCTCGAAGCTATCTTACTATGCTGGATGGATGAAGCCGATTAAGCCTTCGTTTTGCGTTATCAGCCGCTCGGTTTTCCGGGCGGTTTTTTTTATCCCTTAAATTTGTTTTCTGCTTGTGTATAACTTGGTATTCGGTGTTTTGAGAATAAAAAATCACGCCATATTGTTAATGTATTGCTGTGTATCCCAATAATGGCACTTTTCTGGTTATGTTAGGTTGCAAAAGAGTGCCGCATTGATCAGAGAATTATGCTAACAATAAACAACATGTCATAGGCTCTGTGTTGTGAATAACTGCCGTATCATTGCGCACGTATTATCACTTAAAATCGGGTAATACGCTTTCTACACAGAGGCGGATAACAAATAATGTTGTGCTGATTTTTTACTATATCAGTATGAATATATACATGAATTTAGCTAAGGATGACCCATGTCTGATGTAATGTCTGTCTTTTTATCGTATGAACCGGCTGCCCGTTGCTGGGGTGAGAAAGCGCTGATCAGCATCAGTGATCACGGCGTAAATATTCATTTAAGCGGTGATCAACAATATGAGGCAGTACAGCGTGCCGCACGCAAATTAGACGCTCAGGGAATTCGGAACGTGGCTTTGCAGGGGGATAACTGGTCGAGTGAGTATTGCTGGGCATTTCATCAAGGTTTTCGTGCCAGTAAAGGCGAACGCAAGGTCACATTTCCCGATTTACCCGCGGATCAACTGCATGAACTAAGTGCGCGGATCACCTGTGCAGATTGGGTACGCGATACCATTAATTTATCGGCTGAAGAGTTAGGTCCACAGCAGCTCGCATCACGCGCGGGAACTTTTTTAAAGAGTTTGGGCGGTGAGCATATCACTTTTAAAGTGATTACCGGCTCAGATCTCCGTGAGCAAGGTTACAGCGGAATTTATACTGTTGGACGCGGCTCTGATCGCATTCCGGCTATGCTACAGCTTGATTTTAACCCAACAGGGCTGGCTGATGCGCCAGTGATGGCGTGTCTTGTCGGTAAGGGGATCACGTTTGACTCTGGTGGTTACAGCTTAAAGCAAAGCAGCTTTATGGATTCAATGAAATCTGACATGGGCGGTGCAGCTTTAGCTGCTGGGGCATTAGGTCTGGCAATTACCCGTGGCCTGAAGCAGCGGGTGAAGCTGTATTTGTGCTGTGCAGAGAATATGGTCAGCGGTAATGCCTACAAGCTGGGCGATATTATTCGCTACCGTAACGGAAAAACCGTTGAGATTTTAAATACTGATGCGGAAGGGCGCTTGGTACTGGCCGATGGCCTGCTTGATGCTGATCAGCAAAATGCAGGGCTGATTATTGACTGCGCAACATTAACGGGCGCGGCAAAAGCGGCACTGGGTAATGAGTACCATGCGCTGTTCAGTTTTGATGATGCGCTTAGTCAGCAGATGTTGGTTTCTGCTGAGGAAGAGCATGAAGCATTCTGGCGTTTGCCTCTGGCTGAAGTTCATCGCCAACAGTTACCGTCTAACTTTGCTGATTTGTGCAATATCTCAACGGCTGCCTACACCGCCGGTGCAAGCACTGCAGCAGGCTTTTTATCGCACTTTTTGACCGATTATAAGCATAACTGGTTGCACCTTGATTGTTCCGCTACTTACCGCAAATCAGCCAATGATCTCTGGTCTGTTGGGGCAACCGGTATTGGTGTGCGATCTTTGGCAAACTTGTTGTTAAAACGGGCAGCACAGGTAAATGCGCTGGAAACCGAGTAAGCAATATAAGCAGTAGTGGCAGAAGATAGCGGTGTGTTGTAGTGCGGTGGCTATCTTGCTGACGGTGACTGACTGGGTCTGCGAGAAATGTGTAGACCCTATTTGATAGGTTGTCACGAAATTCATTGTTTAAGTTAATTTAATGTTTGTATAATGTAGCGCGCTAGGGGTTGATGCTGGTAAGAGCAGTACTACCTGAAATTGAGATAAAGACAATTATCAGATTACTCTGCTTGTTTCAGTACATTATGCTGCGTATTGTATATATTCCGATAATAATGATGATGAATTTTAAGATAGGACATTACACCTATGGCACGCGAACAAACTTTCTCAATTATTAAACCCGATGCCGTTGCCAAGAACCTGATTGGTGCTATTTATGCCCGTTTTGAAGCTGCAGGCTTGAAAGTGGTGGCAGCAAAAATGGTACATCTGACATCAGAACAAGCGGCCGGTTTTTATGCTGAGCATGAAGGAAAGCCATTTTACGATGATCTGGTTGCCTTTATGACCTCTGGCCCAATCATGGTTCAAGTGCTTGAAGGTGAAGATGCCGTGCGCCGTCACCGTGAAATTATGGGTGCAACCAACCCTGAACAGGCACAAGCTGGTACATTGCGCGCAAATTATGCCGAAAGCATGAGCCGTAATGCCGTGCACGGTTCTGATGCTACAGCATCTGCTGCACGTGAAATTGCTTATTTCTTTGCGGAAAGTGAAGTTTTCACCCGTTAAGATTATTGCCGGTAATTATCGGAAGATAAGTACCAATTAGCGCAATTCGCCGATATTAGAAACAAAACGAAGGGAGCGTGATAACGTTCCCTTTTTTGTTTTAACACTTTTTTGCATCTCAGTGGAAAGCCTACCCTAAACTTTGTACAATGCCGCGCCTTTGCTGCTTGCAAAGCGTCGTTGTTTTTCTTTTCAACGCCATAACGTGTAATAACGAGGCTACCATGTCCAACACCAAAATTAACCTTCTTGATCTGAACCGTGAAGCCATGCGTGCTTTTTTTGCTGAAATGGGCGAAAAACCGTTCCGTGCTGATCAGGTCATGAAATGGATCTACCACTTTGGCTGCGATGATTTCGACGCCATGACCAATATCAACAAGGTGTTGCGCGGTAAGCTGAAAGAGAAAGCAGAGATCCGTGCGCCAGAAATTGTTGAAGAGCAGCGCTCTTCTGATGGCACGATCAAATGGGCACTGCTGGTCGGTGATCAGCGTGTTGAAACGGTCTATATTCCTGAAAATGATCGTGCAACCTTGTGTGTTTCATCACAGGTCGGTTGCGCACTTGAGTGTACATTCTGTTCAACGGCTCAGCAGGGCTTTAACCGTAACCTGAAAGTATCTGAGATTATCGGTCAGGTATGGCGTGCAGCAAAAACAGTCGGCCCAGTCGCACACCACAGTGGCCAGCGCCCAATCACCAACGTGGTGATGATGGGAATGGGCGAGCCGTTATTGAACTTTAATAACGTGATTCCTGCGATGGAGATCATGTTAGATGATTTCGGATTTGGTCTGTCAAAGCGTCGTGTTACCCTGTCTACATCGGGTGTCGTTCCGGCATTAGATAAGTTGGGTGATGTGATTGATGTCGCGTTGGCCATTTCACTGCATGCGCCGACAGACGATGTACGTGATGAAATTGTACCTATCAACCGTAAGTACAATATTGAAACATTCTTAGCCTCTGTGCGCGGTTACTTGGCAAAATCAAATGCTAATCAAGGCCGTGTTACCGTTGAATATGTGATGCTTGATCATGTCAATGACAGTACCGATCAGGCGCATCAGTTGGCAGAGTGCTTGAAAGACACACCGTGTAAGATTAACCTCATCCCATGGAATCCGTTCCCGGGTGCGCCATATGGCCGAAGCTCAAACAGTCGTATCGACCGTTTCTCTAAGGTTTTAATGGAGTATGGTTTGACGGTTATTGTACGTAAAACACGGGGTGATGATATTGATGCCGCGTGTGGTCAATTAGCGGGTGAGGTCATTGACCGCACTAAACGAGTGTTGAAAAAACAATCGCTTGGTGAACCTATTGCAGTGAAATCTGTCTGATTGTCAGACGCTGTATTTTCTGTTTGTATAGTAGCAAGGTAGCGATAATAAAGCATGAAGCTGAAGCCTATATTACATGCAGCGCTTTTTTCTGTTTTTCTGTCGGGGTGTGTTAGCTCAGTTGCTGATAAAGATCCCATTAATGCCACTGATGCGGCGCAAGCACGCATCAATTTAGGTTTAGGGTATTTGAATCAGGGTGAGATGGTACTGGCCCGACAGAATTTAGAACGTGCGCTGAGTTTTTCGCCTGATGATTATCGGGTACATATGGCAATGGCTTACTATCACCAACGCGTGGGTGAAGTCAAAAATGCCGAACTTGATTATGTTAAAGCACTGCGCCTGTCCCCCAAAAATGGCGATATACTGAATAATTACGGTGCTTTTTTGTGCGCACAAGGGAAATATTCGCAAGCGGAAGAGCAGTTTAATGCTGCACTGAGCGTACCTAATTACTACCGAACCGCAGACAGCCTAGAGAATTTAGGCCTGTGTGCCATGCGCGCCGGTAATCAGCAAAAAGCCGAAGATTATCTTGTTCGTGCACTCAAACATGAGCCGGTAAAAGGTACTCGCCTGATGTTATTAGCAGAAAATGAGCTAAAATCAGGGAGGCGTCCACAAGCTGAGTTTATGCTTGCTACCTATGATCGCGTATTGCCAGTAACCGCTGATAGCTTATGGATGCATATCCGTGTAGCGAAAGCACAAGGCTCATTAAACCTTGTGAATCAGTACGGCCAGCAATTGGCTCGCGAGTTCCCTCAATCTCAACGCTACCAGCAGTTTTTAGCCAATGAATACTGAAGTCCAACATGATGAAACTGCGCTGACACCCGGTCAGCGTTTGCGCCAAGCGCGTGAACAACTCGGTTATTCTCAGGCACAAGTGGCAGAGCGTTTATGTTTGAAACACTCGGTTGTGCGTGCATTGGAAGATGATAATTTAACCTCTGATTTAGCCCCGACCTTTATTCGTGGCTATGTGCGTTCGTATGCACGTTTGGTTAATTTACCCGAACAAGAGATGGTTACAGCGATTAATGCTGTCTTACCGGCAGAGCCGACTCCGCATGTTTCAATGCAGAGTTTTTCCAGTAAGAAAGAGCGCCGTAGTCATGATAATCGGTTAATGCTATTTACATGGGTTCTGTTATTTGTCGTCATCAGCCTGACAGGGCTGTGGTGGTGGCAAAATTATCAGGTACAACAAGCTGATGTTGATAAGATGACCAGCACCTTGCCGGTTGAAACATCACTGTCAGCCAGCGCACAAAATACCAGTGCACAAAGTAGCAGTGCAGGCAGTGAAGAGGCCGTGGACTCTACAGTGAATGCTGATCCCGCTGTATCAACAAATGCGGCTGATTTGGTAACGTCATCTGCCGTAGGTACAGTGGTTGATACTACGGGTACCACTGTGCCGGTGACGAATACGGCTGATAGCGCTGCAAACACGACTGCCGTTGTTTCAACAGAACAACCAGTACGTTTAGACATTAATGGCCAGCCGGTTTCATTGCCAGCAGCCACTAACAGCACAGCCTCAGCTTCACCTGAAACCGTGGTAGCTACAACAGAAACGGCGACAACCGGATTACAACTTCGTTTTACCGGTGATTGCTGGTTAGAGATTAAAGATGCCACCGGTAAGAAACTGACCAGTGGTCTGCAAAAGCAGGGTGCAACACTCACCTTGTCAGGAACAGAGCCTTACCGTCTCACGATTGGTGCCCCAGCATCGGTTAGCCTTGATTATAATGGTAAGCCTGTTGACCTGCGCCGTTATGCTGTCAGTGGTCGTGTTGCTCGTTTTAGCTTGCCCTTAACGGAGTGATAACGCGTTATGCATAAGGAATCACCCATTAAACGCCGCCATTCCCGACAAATTTTCGTCGGGAATGTCCCTGTAGGCGGTAATGCACCTATCACTGTGCAGTCAATGACCAATACCCGTACCACGGATGTCGATGCAACAGTGGCACAGATTCAGGCGCTTGAGCGGGTAGGGGCTGATATTGTTCGAGTCTCAGTGCCGACGATGGATGCAGCCGAAGCCTTTAAACTTATCAAGCAACAGGTCAGCGTTCCGCTGGTGGCCGACATTCACTTTGATTACCGTATTGCACTAAAAGTGGCTGAGTACGGCGTTGATTGTTTGCGTATTAATCCGGGTAATATCGGGCGTGAAGATCGTATTCGTGCCGTTGTTGACTGTGCTCGGGATAAAAACATTCCAATTCGTATCGGTGTGAATGCGGGCTCTTTAGAGAAAGATATACAGGAAAAATACGGTGAGCCGACACCGGCTGCACTGGTTGAGTCGGCTTTGCGTCACGTTGAGATTCTTGACCGCCTCAATTTTGATGCTTTCAAAGTCAGTGTAAAAGCCTCGGATGTTTTCCTTGCTGTACAGGCTTACCGCTTGTTGGCCGCGCAAATTGAACAACCGCTACATCTGGGGATCACCGAAGCCGGTGGTGCTCGCAGTGGTTCAGTAAAATCGGCTATCGGGTTAGGCATGCTACTGGCTGAAGGTATTGGTGATACCCTGCGTGTATCATTAGCCGCGGATCCGATTGAAGAGATCAAAGTGGGCTTTGATATCCTCAAATCGTTGCGGATACGCTCCCGTGGGATCAACTTTATTGCCTGCCCAACCTGTTCGCGCCAAGAGTTTGATGTTATCAGCACCGTTAATGCGCTGGAGCAGCGTCTGGAAGATCTGATTACACCCATGGATGTTTCGATTATTGGTTGTGTAGTCAATGGCCCTGGCGAAGCTTTAGTCTCGGATATTGGCGTTACCGGCGGTAGTAATAAAAGTGGGTTTTATGAAGGCGGCGTCCGCCAGAAGTTCCGGTTTGATAATGATAACTTAGTCGATGAACTGGAAGCGAAAATTCGCGCCAAAGCCGCAATGATTGATGAGCGTAACCGTATTGATATTAATCAGATTGATTAATCTGCCCAGAGCTTGATAACACACCGCATATACCGCTCTATCATGAAGATTCAGCGGTATATGCTTTTAGCGATTAAAGAGCATCAGCAATACAAAAAAATCAGTGAGATAGATAACCCCTGATTTTTTGAGCTTAAACGTCAACTTAAGCGTAAGTAAAACAGTGCCGTTGTCGTGTGATATTGAGTTCACTTGTAACACTTGTGCAGATCATGGTGATTGAATCAATTCAGATAAACTTATTATAATTCTTGCGACGTATAATTTTAACAATTTCACGCGCTTGGGTCGCAGGCAACCGTGGTGAAAAAACTTTCGCCATACCAACACCAGCAGCATGCTCAGCAACGTAAAAACGCTGATAGCACTAAAAGCCTTATGCTGGTGGGATACGATCGCAAGCCCAGAGCGCGGGAACACGAAGAAGAGAACTAACGTGGCCAAGCAAATTCAAGCCATCCGTGGGATGAACGACTGCCTACCAACAGACACTCCGGTATGGCAAAAAATTGAAACAACAGTCAAAAGTGTATTGTCGAGCTACGGCTATAGCGAAATTCGCATGCCGATTGTTGAGATGACCCCACTTTTTTGCCGTGCCATTGGTGAAGTCACCGATGTGGTTGAAAAAGAGATGTACACATTTGAAGACCGCAATGGTGATAGCCTGACCTTGCGCCCTGAGGGCACAGCAAGCTGTGTTCGTGCCGGTATTGAGCATGGCCTGCTGTACAATCAGGAACAGCGCCTGTGGTATATCGGCCCAATGTTCCGCCATGAGCGTCCGCAAAAAGGGCGTTATCGCCAGTTCCATCAAGTGGGTGTGGAAGTGTTTGGTCTGCAAGGGCCGGATATTGATGCTGAGTTGATCATGCTAACCGCCCGTTTATGGCGTGAGCTGGGTATTGCCGATCACGTACGTTTAGAGCTGAACTCTATTGGTTCACTGGAATCTCGTGCCGAATACCGTACTGCATTGATTGCCTTCCTTGAACAGCACACCGAAGTGCTTGATGAAGACTGTAAGCGTCGTATGTATACCAACCCATTGCGGGTGCTTGATACCAAAAACCCTGATATTCAGGCATTACTGGAAGATGCGCCTAAACTGGCTGATTATCTTGATAGTGAATCTCGTGCGCATTTTGATGGTTTATGTGCGCTGCTTGATGCTGCCGGTATTGCGTATACCTTAAATAACCGTTTGGTACGTGGTCTTGACTACTACAACCGCACTGTATTTGAGTGGATTACCGAAAGCTTAGGTTCACAAGGTACCGTTTGCGGCGGTGGCCGTTATGATGGCCTTGTTGAGCAACTGGGTGGCCATGCAACACCGTCAGTCGGCTTTGCAATGGGATTAGAGCGCTTAGTGTTGCTGGTTCAGACCGTAAATCAGAATATTGAGGTGCAAAATCCGGTTGATGTCTATGTTGTTTGTGCCGGAGAGGGTACACTCACCGCAGGTATGTGTTTAGCCGAAAATCTGCGTGATTTACTGCCTGAGCTGCGCATCATGACACATTGCGGTGGCGGCAACTTCAAAAAGCAATTTAAGCGTGCAGATAAAGTCGGTGCTAAATTTGCCCTCGTACTGGGCGAGAGCGAAGTCGCAAATCAACAGGTTGTGTTAAAGAATCTACACACCTCTGATCAGGAAACTCTGACACAAGATGCTGCGGTAGCGCGTTTAGCGACGCTGTTTTAAGTAACAGCGCTGTTTTAATCAATAAAGGATGGAATCCGTGGACATCTATACCACAGAAGAACAACAACTTGACACATTTCGTCAGTGGTGGAAAGACAATGGCCGTGCTGTGATTATTGGCGCGGTACTGGGGTTAGGTGGCTTGTATGGCTGGCGTTATTGGCAAAGCCATCAACATGGCAATTTTACCGCCATGTCAGCCGAGTATGAGCAGGTTCAAAACGAATTAAACACGGATAACGCTAAAGCTCAGCAAGAAGCACAAACGTTTATCAGTGCTAACCCAGAAACCTCATACGGTGTTTTTGCCGCACTTGATTTAAGCAAAACTCTGATTGAAAAAGGGGATTTTGCCGCGGCAGAAAAACAACTGTTATGGGCGCAAGCCAATACAAAAGATAAAACTCTGTTGCCAATGGTGACATTGCGTTTAGCCCGTGTACAACTGCAACTCGGTCAGGCTGATCAGGCATTACAAAGCATTGATAAAGTCACTGATGCAGCATGGAAAGGTAAAGCACTTGAGATCCGTGGTGATGTTTTACTGAGCAAAGGGGATACTGCAGGTGCAAAAGCCGCGTATACCCAAGCACTGACAGCAGATGCAAACCCGACACTGCAAACCATGTTGCAGATGAAACTTAATGATTTATCCAACTAGTTTGGCAGCTAAAAGAGAGGTTGGCATGGCGAAGCGTTGTCGTCTGCTTGCAGTGAGTCTATTGACTGCAACACTGTTGAGCGGTTGCTCATTATTCAGCGGTGAAGAGGATGTGGTAAAAGTATCACCACTTCCGGTAGTAGAAAATCAGTTTACCGTTCAGAAAGTGTGGGATACCTCAGTAGGCAGTGGTGTTGGCGATTTCTTCTCGCGCCTGCGTCCGGCTTACCTTGATGGTAAAGTTTATGCAGCATCACGTAGCGGTATTATTGAGGCATTAAATGCCGAGACCGGTAAGCGTGAATGGCGTACCAATGTAGCTGAAAAATCAGGCTTTTTCTCCAGCAGCCCATCAGCAATGTTAGCCGGTGGTGTTACTGCTGCTGATGGCGTTGTGTATGTTGCTAGTGAAAAAGCAGAAGTGTACGCACTCAATGCAGATGACGGCGCTATCAAATGGGTAGCGAAAGTTGCCGGTGAAGTGTTGTCTAGCCCGGCGGTGGATAACAATGCTGTGTTGGTGCACACCACCAATGGCATGTTACAGGCGTTAGATGCTGAAGATGGCCATATCCGCTGGACAGCGAATTTGGACATTCCAACACTCTCTATCCGCGGTGAGTCTAGCCCAGTGACTGCATACGGCGCTGTGTTGGTTGGTGGTGATAGTGGCCGCGTGACCGCTATTATGCTCGAGCAGGGTCAATTGATTTGGCAGCAGCGGATAGCGAAAGCCGGTGGCGCAACAGAGATTGATCGTCTTTCAGACGTTGATGCAACGCCGATTGTCGTAGACAATGTGGTCTATGCATTAGCGTATAACGGAGATCTTTCTGCACTCGACTTACGTTCGGGGCAGCAGATCTGGCGTCGTAATTTTGGCTCAGTGAATGATTTTGTGATTGATGGGAACACCTTGTATCTTGTTGATAATACGGGTCGTGTTATCTCTGTAGATGTTCGTGGTGGAACCGAGTTGTGGAGTCAAACTGGGTTGCTGCATCGTGGTGTTACCGCGCCGGTTATCTATGAAGGGTATCTGGTTGTGGGTGACAGCGAAGGTTATTTGCACTGGTTAGATTTGGGTGATGGCCGTTTTGTCGCGCAAAATAAAGTAAACAGCAGCGGTCTGTATGCACAGCCTGTTGTTGCTGATAATACTTTGTTAATTCAGACGCGTAATGGCGATGTCGTCGCACTGAAAAAATAAGTGCAGTATTGATATTTAGTTGCTTTACGGCTCCTGATCATCTGGTCAGGAGCCGTTTTATCTGTAAGAAATAAAGAGGTCTCTATGGTTCCTGTCGTCGCTCTAGTAGGACGTCCGAATGTGGGTAAGTCCACTCTGTTCAATCGTCTTACCCGCACGCGGGATGCGTTGGTTGCTGATTTTCCCGGCCTGACCCGAGATCGCAAATATGGACGTGCGGTTTTATCCGGCCATGAGTTTATCGTGATCGATACCGGTGGTATTGATGGAACAGAAGATGGTGTAGAAACCAAAATGGCGGAACAATCGCTGATGGCGATTGAAGAGGCCGATGTTGTTCTATTTTTGGTTGATGCACGCGCAGGGATGACCAGTGCCGATCAGGGGATTGCCCAGCACTTGCGTACGCGTGAAAAGCCGACTTTAGTTGTGGCTAATAAGGTTGATGGTCTAGATGGAGATGCCCACAGTGCGGAGTTTTATGCACTGGGTCTGGGTAATGTTTACCAGATTGCTGCGGCGCATGGCCGTGGTGTATCGGCGCTGATTGATCTGGCGCTTGCCCCGTTAGCCGCTGAGCTGGAAGAGGAGCAAGATGCTGATCTGCTTGATGAAGAGAACGATGGTTGGGCTGAACCAGAAGGCTTAGAATTTGATGAAAACGGTGATCTGATTGAAACCGATGAGCCGGAAGAAGAGATCAAGCCCGATGATCGTCCAATCAAAATTGCGCTGGTTGGCCGCCCGAATGTGGGTAAATCAACCCTGACTAACCGCATTTTAGGTGAAGACCGTGTGGTGGTGTATGACATGCCGGGGACGACCCGTGACAGTATCTACATCCCGATGGAGCGTGATGGCCGTGAATATGTGGTGATTGATACTGCCGGTGTTCGCCGCCGTGGTAAAGTCACTGAAACGGTTGAGAAGTTTTCGGTTATCAAAACACTGCAAGCGATTGAAGATGCGAATGTTGTGCTGCTAGTGCTTGATGCGCGGATGGGGATTTCCGATCAGGATTTGTCTCTGCTCGGTTTTGTGCTGAATGCTGGCCGTTCACTGGTTGTTGTGGTGAATAAGTGGGATGGTCTTGATCCATCAGTTAAAGATCGCGTCAAAGAAGAGCTAGATCGCCGAATGGACTTCGTTGATTTTGCTCGTATTCACTTTATCTCTGCGCTGCATGGCAGCGGTGTGGGTAATCTGTTTGACTCTATCCAAGAGGCGTACACGTCAGCAACTAAGCGTGTTACCACCTCTTTGCTGACCCGCATTATGCAGATGGCAGTACAAGATCACCAGCCACCGATGGTTAATGGTCGCCGTATTAAGCTGAAATATGCGCATACCGGTGGACATAATCCGCCAATTATCGTGATTCACGGTAATCAGCTGAAAGATCTGTCTGATTCCTACAAACGTTACTTGATGAACTACTACCGCCGTTCACTGAAGATCATGGGTACGCCAATTCGTATTCAGTTCCAAGAGAGCGAAAACCCGTTCAGTCAGAAACGTAACCTGCTGAGTGTGACTCAGATGCAAAAACGCAAGCGTCTGATGAAATTCATCAAGCAAGGTAAAAAGTAAGACTCAATCTAGTCAGTAAATGTAGTGTGTTGCTGAGTAGCGCATTTCTGAACGATAGATTGCAAAAAGGCATCGGTTAATCCGATGCCTTTTTTATTGGGCTGTTGCATATGAATGGAGATATATAAATTCATATGCACAGATCGACATCTGTACATATGAAAATCCAAGCTTACTCCACCCGACTATAAATAGTACCGTCAGCCACCTGAATATGCAGTTGTTCACCGGATTTAACTTGTGAGGGAGAGGTGATCATTTGCTTCTGATTATTTTGTACCACGGCATAGCCGCGTGACAATGTCGCGAGTGGGCTGATGGCATGCAGGCGTGCTCCAAACGAGCCAAGTTTTTGCTGCCGATTTTGCAACGTGATCTGCATCTGTTGTTGCAGACGCTGTAACAGGTAATCAGTTTGCTGCTGATAACGGGCAACACGATGCAACGGAGTTTGCCGCTGCAAACGGTGTTGCAACTGATCCAATATACCTGCCTGTTTTTGCCGTTGCGCGGTAATCAACTGTTGTAAACGGTGCTCTACATCATCTAGCCGATTTTGCTGGCGTTGCAGACGAATTTGCGGGTGCTGCTGCTGTAAGCGGTGTTGCAGGCGCTCTAAGCGCTGCAATTGCCGACTGTGCTGATGCATCAGTGCTCGCTGCAGCCGTTGCTGCTGATC
>NZ_JBOFRH010000244.1:0-14436 GCF_051650925.1 Plesiomonas sp. | reverse complement strand
TAGGTGCCGAGATCTTCTTGCAACACAGCGCAGATAACGTGATTTCTGCCAGTGTGGTGGTGGTGTCAACCGCCATCAAAAGTGATAATCCGGAAGTAGCTGCTGCCCGTGAGGCCAGGATTCCGGTGATCCGCCGTGCTGAGATGCTCGCTGAACTGATGCGTTTTCGTCACGGTGTTGCCATTGCTGGCACACACGGTAAAACCACCACAACTGCACTGGTTTCCGGTATTTTTGCTGAAGCTGGGCGTGATCCGACCTTTGTTAATGGTGGGTTAGTAAAATCGACCGGCACTAATGCCCGTTTGGGTGCTAGCCGCTATCTGATTGCTGAAGCTGATGAGAGTGACGCTTCATTTTTACACCTGCAGCCAATGGTTGCCGTTGTCACCAATATCGAAGCTGATCATATGGAAACCTATAAGGGCAGTTTTGAGAATCTCAAACAAACCTTTATCGATTTCCTGCATAACCTACCGTTCTACGGTTTAGCTGTAATGTGTATTGATGACCCCGTTGTTCGTGAATTGTTACCACGCATCGGCAGACACATTGTGACCTACGGCTTTAGTGATGATGCTGACATTAAGATTTGCGAATATAAACAACAGGGTGCACAAGGCCATTTTGTTATTTGCCGTAGTGGACGTGAGGCATTACAGGTTAAATTAAACATGCCTGGCCGCCATAATGCCCTGAATGCAGCGGCCGCCATTGCCGTGGCAACTGAAGATGGTATTGATGATGAGGCAATTGTTCGTGCATTAGAGAGTTTTCAGGGAACGGGGCGCCGTTTTGACTGTCTAGGAGAGTTCAATGTAAACGGTGGCGATGTCATGCTGGTTGATGATTACGGTCATCACCCGAGTGAAGTGGATGTCACGATTAAAGCCGCACGAGCCGGTTGGCCTGAACGTCGCTTAGTCATGATTTTTCAGCCGCACCGTTATACCCGAACCCGTGATTTGTACGAAGATTTCGCCAGCGTTCTTTCACAAGTTGATGTATTACTGATGCTTGATGTTTACGCCGCCGGAGAAAATCTCATAGAAGGGGCAGACAGCCGCTCATTATGCCGTACAATTCGGAGCCGAGGGAATGTTGACCCTATTTTTGTTCCGGATCAGCAGGATTTACCGCAAATTTTAGGACAAATCCTAAAAGGTGGAGATCTGGTACTGGCTCAGGGTGCCGGTGATATCGGCAAAGTCGCCCGGAATTTGGCGAATATGCGCTTACAAGCGCAGTAAGCATTACGCGCAAGAGGATAACCATGACAGAGAAAGTTGCAGTATTACTAGGCGGAACATCGGCAGAGCGTGAAGTCTCATTGAACTCAGGTGCTGCGGTTGTTGAAGGTTTACGTGCCGCAGGTTTTGATGCGCATCCGATTGATACTAAAACCATTTCTGTTGCCACCTTACCGGCACAAGGTTTCAGTAAAGCCTTTATCGCTCTGCACGGTCGTGGCGGTGAAGATGGCAGCATGCAGGGCATGCTCGAGCAAATTGGTCTGCCATATACTGGTAGCGGCGTATTGGCCTCAGCACTGGCCATGGACAAAATGCGTACAAAACTGATCTGGCAGGCATTAGGCTTACCGATTGCTGAGTATGAATCTGTCACAAATTCGGGATTGGATAACGATTATCTAGCCACTATAATCGCGCGCCTTGGGTTACCACTGATGGTAAAGCCCTCTTTAGAAGGCTCGAGTGTTGGAATGAGCAAAGTATCAACGGCTCAAGAGTTGCGTCCGGCACTCGAAAAAGCCTTTGAACACGACACTACCGTCTTGGTAGAGCAGTGGCTTAGTGGCCCTGAGTTTACCGTAGCCATTGTGGGTGATCAGGTATTACCGTCTATCCGTATTCAAGCTGCCGGTGTTTTTTATGATTATCAGGCAAAATATCTGTCAGATGAGACCGGTTATTTCTGCCCAAGTGGTCTGAATGATGCACAAGAAGCAGAGATCGGTGTGCTGGCAAAAGCGGCCTATGATGCACTCGGTTGCCGAGGCTGGGGCCGCGTTGATGTCATGATGGATGATCAAGGGCGCTTTAATTTGCTTGAAGTGAATACATCACCGGGTATGACTAGCCATAGCCTAGTGCCTATGGCTGCACGTCAAGCAGGTATTGATTTTTCACAGCTCGTAGCAAAAGTTATCGGATTGGCAGTCTAATTATGGCGCAGGCCTCAATAGTCTCACGATCATCAGAAACAACCGCGAAACGCCGTACCTCGCAACGTACGGTGGCCTCCTTTTTGTGTGGCCTGCTGTTTTTTATCGCCGTGGTTGGATATGGAACGAAAGGCGTGTGGTCTGCTGTCGAATGGATGCAAGATAGTGAGCGTTTACCGCTGTCGCGGTTAGTCATAGCGGGTGAACGAAAGTTCACTACTGATGATGATGTACGCCGAGCGATCCTCTCAATGGGGCCGCTTGGCAGCTTTATTACTCAAGATGTCCACAGCATTCAGCAGCAATTACAGATGATGCCGTGGATTTCGCATGCCTCAGTGCGTAAAGAGTGGCCAGATATTGTCCATCTTGATATTGCCGAGTATGTTCCGGTTGCCCGTTGGAATGATATGCAACTGGTTGACGGAAAAGGTAAATCATTTAATGCGCCAATTGAGCGTATGGCTAACAGCAAATTACCGCTATTATATGGCCCCGAAGGGTCAGAAAAAGAGGTGCTAGATGCATGGCATAGCATGGAAAAGCTTATGCAAGATAATGGATTTCACCTTACAATGCTGGCATTAAGCCCGCGTCACTCATGGCAAGTCGGGCTCGAAGGGGATATCCGGCTTGAATTGGGGCGCGACAACCGCATGGCACGTTTAAAGCGGTTTATTGACTTGTATCCTTTGTTGCAGCAACAACCGGATAAGCGAATTAGTTATGTCGATTTGCGCTATGACAGTGGTCTTGCAGTGGGTTGGGCACCGGTCTTAATTGATCCGAAGCAGCCGATCGAGCAGGCCAGAGCAGCAAATCAGGCCACAATAAATCAAGCGAATACTAAGTCAGGTTAAACAAATGACCAAGGCGACGGACAGAAAACTGGTTGTTGGATTAGAAATCGGTACATTTAAAGTCTCCGCGCTCGTAGGGGAAGTACTTCCCGATGGTATGCTAAATATCATCGGTGTAGGCAGTAGTTCATCCCGAGGTATGGATAAAGGCGGAGTAAATGATCTTGAATCTGTCGTTAAATCTGTACAGCGAGCCGTTGACCAAGCAGAGTTAATGGCCGATTGCCAAATATCATCAGTCTATTTGGCACTATCCGGAAAGCATATTAGCTGCCAGAATGAAATGGGTATAGTGCCTATTTCAGATGAAGAAGTATCACAAGAAGATGTGGATAATGTTATTCACACGGCGAAATCGGTAAAAACAAAAGAAGAGCACCGTATTCTGCATGTTATTCCACAGGAATTTGCCATAGATTACCAAGAGGGAATTAAAAATCCCGTTGGATTATCTGGCGTACGAATGCAGGCGAAAGTGCACTTGATTACTTGCCATAACGATATGGCAAAAAATATTGTGAAAGCCGTTGAGCGTTGTGGATTAAAAGTTGATCAGCTGATTTTTGCTGGTCTAGCATCGAGTGATGCAGTATTAACGGAAGATGAGCGCGAATTAGGTGTCTGTGTGGTTGATATCGGTGGTGGTACCATGGATATTGCCGTTTACACCGGTGGTGCGCTGCGTCATACCAAAGTGATCCCCTATGCGGGCAATGTGGTGACCAGTGATATTGCGTATGCATTTGGTACACCACCAACCGACGCCGAAGCGATTAAAGTGCGTCATGGTTGTGCAATGGGCTCATTAGTCAGCCGTGAAGAGACAGTTGAAGTCCCGAGTGTGGGCGGGCGTCCTCCACGCAGTTTGCAACGTCAAACATTGGCTGAAGTTATCGAACCACGTTATACCGAGTTATTAAACTTGGTGAATGATGAATTGCAGTATCTACAAGAACAGCTGCGGCAGCAGGGCGTGAAACACCATCTTGCGGCTGGCATTGTACTGACCGGCGGTGCATCCCAAATGGAAGGGCTTGCCGAGTGTGCTGAGCGTGTATTTCACACGCAAGTGCGAATTGGCCAACCGTTGAATCTGACGGGGTTAACCGATTATGCACAAGCACCTTATTACTCGACGGTCGTTGGGTTATTGCATTATGGAAAAGAGTCGCAAATGAATGAGGAAGCCGACACTGAAAAACAACGTTCAGTGGGTGGCATGTTAAAACGCCTCAATGGTTGGCTGAAACGGGAATTCTGATTTAGACCTGCTGCAGACAGGCACAAAACGGAGAGGGTTATGTTTGAACCAATGGCAATGATTAACGACGCGGTGATTAAAGTCATCGGCGTTGGTGGCGGCGGCGGTAACGCTGTCGAGCACATGGTGCGCGAAAATATCGAAGGCGTTGAATTTTTTGCCGTTAATACTGATGCACAAGCACTGCGTAAGACTGCTGTGGGTCAGACTATTCAGATTGGCGGCGGGATAACCAAAGGTCTGGGAGCGGGCGCAAACCCAGAAGTGGGTCGTGGTGCAGCAGAAGAAGATCGCGAAGCACTGCGTAATGCACTGGAAGGCTCTGATATGGTCTTTATCGCTGCCGGTATGGGTGGCGGTACAGGTACTGGTGCAGCTCCGGTTGTGGCTGAACTGGCAAAAGAGTTGGGTATCCTGACCGTTGCTGTTGTTACCAAGCCGTTTAGCTTTGAAGGCAAAAAGCGGATGGCATTTGCTGACCAAGGTATCACCGAGCTGTCAAAGCACGTTGACTCATTGATCACCATTCCAAACGATAAACTGCTCAAAGTACTGGGCCGTGGTATCTCTTTGCTTGATGCTTTTGGCGCAGCAAATGATGTACTCAAAGGTGCAGTACAGGGTATTGCCGAGCTGATCACTCGCCCTGGTTTAATGAACGTCGACTTTGCTGACGTGCGCACCGTGATGTCTGAAATGGGTTATGCCATGATGGGCTCAGGTGTAGCAAGTGGTGAAGACCGTGCAGAAGAAGCCGCTGAAATGGCGATTTCAAGCCCACTGCTGGAAGATATTGATCTGGCAGGCGCACGCGGTGTTCTGGTTAACATCACCGCAGGCTTTGATCTGCGCTTGGATGAGTTTGAAACCGTTGGTAATACTATTCGTGCGTTTGCCTCTGACAATGCGACTGTTGTTATCGGTACATCGTTAGATCCAGAAATGCACGATGAGCTGCGAGTGACTGTTGTTGCAACGGGTATCGGCGTAGAACGCAAGCCTGATATTACGCTGGTGAGCAAGCATGCTCCACAGCAACCGGTACATGAGCGCTATGCAGCACACCAAATGACGCCGATTCAGCAAGAGCCAAAGCCAGCTAAAGTGGTGAATGAGCCTGCAATTCAGCCAACGAAAGAGCCTGATTATCTTGATATTCCGGCCTTTTTGCGCAAGCAAGCTGATTAATTAAGCAACAATTTGGAATCTCCGTCACTTGTGTTAACATGTCTGACTACGAGATGATTACTCTTTACTCTAGAACTATCCTAGCGTGCTGTTTGCATAAAGGGCAGGCAAAGAGAGTAAAAGTAGGTAACAATTAACGTAGTCAGACAACATAAGCTTGTTACGCAGACGAGATAGACAAGATGATCAAACAACGGACTTTAAAACGTGGTATTGAAGCGACTGGGCTGGGGTTACACACCGGTCGTAAAGTCACTTTAACATTGCGCCCAGCTCCGGCTAATACCGGGGTCATCTATCGTCGCACTGACTTAAATCCTCCGGTTGATTTTCCGGCTGATGCTAAATCCGTGCGTGATACCATGCTCTGCACGTGTTTGGTGAACGATGATGATGTGCGTATCTCTACCGTTGAGCACTTAAATGCAGCGCTGGCCGGTTTGGGTATCGATAACATCATCATAGATGTGGATGCACCTGAAATCCCAATTATGGATGGCAGTGCAAGTCCGTTCGTTTACCTGTTACTCGATGCAGGGATCGAAGAACAAAATGTGGCGAAGAAATTTATCCGCATTAAAGATACGGTACGTGTTGAAGACGGTGATAAGTGGGCAGAATTTGTTCCTTATAACGGTTTTAGAATTGATTTTACAATCGATTTTAACCACCCTGCTATTGATGCGGGTGCACAGCGTTTCCGTTTAGATTTATCTGCAGATAGCTTCGTCAGCCAAATCAGCCGTGCGCGTACCTTTGGTTTTATGCGTGATATCGAACACCTGCAATCTAAAGGGTTGTGTTTAGGCGGCAGCTTCAACTGCGCTATCGTGTTAGATGATTATCGCGTGTTAAACGAAGATGGCCTGCGCTACGACGACGAATTTGTGAAGCATAAAATTCTCGACTCTATTGGTGACCTTTACATGTGTGGTCACAATATTATCGGTGAATTCCGCGCATATAAATCAGGCCATGCCCTGAATAATAAGCTGCTGCAAGCGATGCTGGCACAGGCAAGTGCGTGGGAATATGTGACTTTTGAAAATGAAGCACAGATGCCACTCAAATTTGCAGCACCTTCATTGGTGTACGCATAAGCATAAACACGTAAAGCTATTCGGTTTGTCTTAGCTGACGTGTACAGTGTGAGTGCATACTACAGAAAATAAACAGGATTGTACGTAATCAACTTACGTATGATCCTTTGTTTATATAGGCTTTGTGTTTTTTTAGTGTGTTTGTTAATCCGTTTTTTTCACATCCATATTTTGCTGTGCTAATGCTGCCAGTTTTTGCAGTTTTTCTTTTAATTTAGCGGATGCCGAACTGTGGCTGGCTAATATCTGCAAATGTTCTGCGGTTTGCACACTGATTATTCTTTTCGCCTCTTCTGAATTCCCTGATTTATGCCGTGCTTGTGCGGGATCTCGCAGTGTTGCGTTTGAAATTGCCATTCTGGGATTGATTCGGTGCTCAATAGTCACTAACGTTGGCAGTGCTTGTTGGCGTAATGCAGAGAGTAATGCGGGAATTAAGTAACGTAAACGTAACGCAAAGCTGGCATTTGTAATTTCAAGGATTAAAATACTCTGGCGGTAGTTGGCAACACGGCAATGTGCATGCAGTTCTGCCGGTAGTAGTGCTTTTACCGTTTGATTAAGTTTTAACAGCGCAATAGCCCGCTGCTGTACATTTTGTAGGTGGGTTTCTGTAAACAGAGAATCCAGTGGTTGTGGGCGATGATCGCGCATAATAATTAATACCGTACAGATTATTTAGCCTGTAGTTGCATTTACGCTAAGCGGGCTAAAAGTGAGTCGCATCTGATGCCACTATGCCACCAGTCGGTAGGTGATGTCATCTTATGTCGAATGAGGTAAAACCATAGATATAGCGCGGTTTGGCGCGGTTAACTTGCTATGATGTTCGTACAATAACCCTATATACAGACAAGCTATCTTTGGTTTTTATCCCCAAACAGGTTATTTTTTGATGATGTACAACATGAGTAATCTATAGAGCATGTCGATTCTGATCCGTTGTGTACAATTTGGCCGTCGTTACCTGTGGCCGCACCTTTTATTGGGTGTGGTGGCTGCCGGTGTCGGCACGGCAAGTACTACGATGGATGTGCATGCAGATAACTCAACCAGCCAGACTATCAGCCGTTCGGCGCAACCACTGTTTTTAAATACGGCGGTGCGTTTACGCAATGAACTGATTGCACCACAGCGGCTGCCTGCTACCGGTGTGGCGTTACGGGTGGTGATTACTCAGCCTGAGCAGAGCTTACTCTCAAACTGGAATCCGGTTTCCGGTTTTTTTGCCCGCTTAGCCCGTATTCTTGCGCCGCAGGTTTTGGCTTCAGATACTGAAGTTGCATTCAGTGGCGAGCAAGGCTATTACAACGCTCATACTCTGGTGCCGACACCAGAAAGCAGTGCTGATGTTTTTAAGCCGATTTTTACGGCGGCAATCTCTTCTGATACGGTGCAGCGTTTACCGCTTGAGACTTCAGTCTCAGCGATGTTGCTGCCACCGGTTCCGTTACTATTAAGTTACATACCTTGCTTGTGGTTGGCACAAGTGCAGGGCATCCGAGCAGGCCCACAAGCTACAGCATAATCAGAGCTGTTCCCAACCGGCTTTTGTGCTGTGTTATACCGTGTGGGGTGTCTGGTTTTCATTCCGGTTATCCGGAAAAGCCATGGATTGACTTGCTATAAGATGTAATTTAACTATGTTGACGAAAGTACTCACAAAAATTTTTGGTAGCCGTAACGAACGCACTCTGCGCCGTTTGGGTAAAGTTGTTACCCAGATTAATGCCCTTGAAGAGCAATTTATTGCGCTGTCAGATGATGAGCTGAAAGCAAAAACAGCCGAGTTTCGTGCTCGTTTAGAGCAGGGCGAGGTGCTGGATGATTTGATCCCAGAAACGTTTGCGACCGTGCGCGAAGCGAGTAAGCGCGTTTTTGGTATGCGCCATTTTGATGCGCAAATGATCGGCGGCATGGTGCTCAATGGCCGTAATGTGGCTGAAATGCGCACCGGTGAAGGTAAAACACTGACCGCAACACTGCCGGCATATCTTAATGCACTGACCGGACGTGGCGTTCACGTGATCACTGTGAACGATTACTTGGCCCGTCGAGATGCCGAGACTAACCGCCCGCTGTTTGAATACTTAGGTTTAAGTGTAGGGATTAACCTGCCAGGTATGCCTGCGCCGGCAAAACGTGAAGCGTATGCGGCAGATATTACTTACGGTACAAACAACGAATTCGGTTTTGACTATCTGCGTGACAATATGGCATTTAGCCCAGAAGAGCGGGTACAACGCCCACTGTTCTATGCGGTTGTTGATGAAGTTGACTCCATTTTAATTGATGAAGCACGTACCCCGCTGATTATCTCTGGCCCTGCGGAAGACAGTTCTGAGCTGTATATTCAGGTCAATAAACTGATCCCTAAGCTGACGCAGCAAGAGAAAGAAGATTCTGAAGAGTTTCAGGGCGAAGGCGATTTCAGTGTGGATGAAAAAGCCCGTCAGGCTCATTTAACAGAGCGTGGTCAGTTGCGCATTGAAGAGCTGTTGATTGGCGCAAAACTGATGAAAGAGGGTGATTCACTGTACTCTCCGGCCAATATTTCCCTGTTACACCATGCCAATGCTGCGTTACGTGCGCATGCCCTGTTTGAGCGTGATGTTGACTACATTGTGAAAGACGGTGAAGTGGTCATTGTTGATGAGCACACGGGTCGTACTATGCCGGGCCGCCGTTGGTCTGATGGTTTGCATCAGGCTGTTGAAGCGAAAGAGGGGGTTCAAATTCAAAATGAGAACCAAACTCTGGCTTCTATCACCTTCCAAAACTATTTCCGCTTATATGAAAAACTGGGCGGGATGACAGGTACAGCCGATACCGAAGCGTTCGAATTCCAGCAGATTTATGGTTTGGATACCGTGGTTATTCCAACCAACCGCCCAATGATCCGTAAAGATATGGCCGATTTAGTCTACATGACCGAAGGCGAGAAATTTAACGCGATTATTGAGGATATTAAGCAGCAGGTAGAGGCAAAACGCCCAACGCTGGTTGGTACGGTTTCAATTGAGAAATCAGAAGCGCTTTCGCAGGCACTGCGTAAGGCAAATATCCCGCATAAAGTTTTGAATGCCAAATTCCATGCTTCAGAAGCGGATATCGTGGCACAAGCGGGTCAACCGGGTGCTGTTACCATTGCGACGAACATGGCCGGCCGTGGTACCGATATTCTGTTGGGTGGTAGTTGGAAAGCGGATGTCGAGGCAATTGAAGCGCCAACCCAAGATCAAATTGATGCGATTAAAGCGGCATGGCAAGTACAGCATGATTTGGTGGTTGAGTCTGGTGGTCTGCATATTATCGGTACTGAGCGCCATGAATCTCGTCGTATTGATAACCAGTTGCGTGGTCGTTCAGGTCGTCAGGGTGATCCGGGTTCATCCCGCTTCTATCTTTCAATGGAAGATAGTCTGATGCGTATTTTCGCCTCAGATCGCGTTAGTAACATGATGAAAAAACTGGGTATGCAAGAGGGTGAGGCCATTGAGCACCCATGGGTTAGCAAAGCCATTGAAAATGCCCAGCGTAAAGTTGAAGCACGTAACTTTGATATTCGTAAGCAGTTACTTGAGTTCGATGATGTGGCTAACGATCAGCGTAAAGCGATTTACGAGCAGCGTAATGAGCTATTGGATGCCGATGAAGTAGGTGCAACCATTGATGCGATTCGCGATGACGTTGTTGGTGCAGTAATTGATCAGTATATTCCGCCGCAATCACTTGAAGAGATGTGGGATGTTCAGGGGCTGGAAAATCGTCTGCATAATGACTTTGATCTGGCGCTGCCAATTGGTCAGTGGCTGGAAGAGGATAACAACCTGCACGAAGAGGTGCTGCGTGAGCGCATTCAGGCGGAAGCCCTGAAACTGTATCGTGAAAAAGAGGATGTTGTCGGTGAGTCAATGATGCGCCATTTTGAAAAAGGCGTGATGTTGCAAACGCTTGATACGCTTTGGAAAGAGCATCTGGCAGCGATGGATCACCTGCGTCAGGGTATTCACCTGCGTGGTTATGCGCAGAAGAACCCGAAGCAAGAGTACAAGCGTGAATCATTTGAAATGTTTACTGAAATGCTCGAAACCCTGAAGCTTGACGTGATCAGCACACTGAGCAAGGTGCGGGTGCGTATGCCGGAAGAGGTTGAGCAGGTTGAAGCACAGCGTCGTGCGGAAGCTGAGCGTATTGCTCAGAAGCAGCAGTATAGTCATAACGAAAGTGAAAGCGCGCTGACTGAAAACAGTGATGGTTCTGGTTCACTGATCCGTGCGGAGCGTAAAGTTGGCCGTAATGAGCTCTGCCCATGTGGTTCAGGTAAGAAATACAAGCAGTGTCACGGTGTTTTGCAAGGCTAAATGAGTTAAATCTCAGTGAACGAGATACCCGTGTGGTGGCATAACGCGGGTATTTAATTTGAGAGAAAAAGGGGGGATTACGTGAGTAATACCCCTTTTTTGTATTAAAGATATCGAAACTTTATTTAATAGTGGTTCTTAGGTAAGTGATATCAAATAATACTTCCTTTATTTTGGGTGATATTGGAGTGTTTTTTTATGGCGATTGTTAATGCTATGGTATCGGTTAAGCCCTATCAGGAGCTCGATGATAGTATTAAATTTGATATTAATGCATTGATACATCAGGTTTGGGGCGACACACTTTCTGATCCAGAAGATTTCATTTCTTCTCCGCATAATATTGAGTATCACCCATACTCTTGCACTGTCTATGCTAACGGGATGTTAGTCAGTTATGCGGCGATTCTTACTTTTCCGGTGACTCATCATGGTATTACCTTTCTGGTTGCCGGATTGAGTTGTGTTGCAACGGCCCCTGGTTTTGAACGCCAAGGTTTCGGCTGTTTAGCGGTGAATGCTGCAACTCAGCATATACTTGCTAGTCAGGCTGATATTGGATTATTCACTTGTGACCCGCCATTACAGGCATTTTATGCTCGGAGTGGGTGGCAGGTACAAGAGGATTTGCGGTTGATTAGCCATTTAGGTACAGGGGCATTGTGTAGTCGTGAATTGGGAAAAGTTGTTTTGCTTAAATTGGTATCATCTTTCGCCCAAACAAAAGCAAATTTGTTTTGTGATGATACATTGAATCTTGGATTGGGAAGCGGGCAGTTTATTTAATCTTTGTTTTGATTTCTCTAGTCAATGACCAGATGGAATAATGTTGTTTCTTTTTTGATCTGATATCCCGAATATGTTGCATTGCCTTTGACGGTATTTTTATCCCAATAATAAGTCAGGTTGCAGTGCAGTTTGCTTACAGGTAGGTTGAGCAGTGCGTGCTAATAAGCAGCTTTTTGAGGAAGTAAGCGTGAAAAAACAGATGCATGTTGCGGTGGGAATTATCCGCAATACCGAACGTGAAATTTTTCTGACCAAACGTAAGCCCGATACTTTTTTGGCTGGTTATTGGGAATTTCCTGGTGGGAAGTTTGAAGCCGGCGAGTCGGCACAAGAGGCGTTAGCCCGTGAGCTGCACGAAGAGGTGGGGATTGAGGTTATACAATCAGTACCGTTTGATAATGTCAGCGTTGAGTTTGATGACCGCGTGGTGCATTTACATTTCTTTTTGGTCGAAGATTATCAAGGAGAACCGTTCGGACGTGAGGGGCAGCGTTCGGCGTGGGTTGCTCAGCAAGATCTGATTGCCGAACGTTTTCCTGAGGCGAATGCGGCAATAGTTCAGACATTGCTGGCTGAAGTTGCCGCAGATTAACGCAATATTGTATCGAAATATAGCAGCAAGATTAGCCGTTTTCGCTCCAATCTTCAGCATTGGAGTGATCTTCTGGCCCCGGAATACGTTTTTCCTCTTCCGCCCATTCACCCAGATCAATTAATTGACAGCGTTTACAGCAAAATGGGCGGTAGGGGCTGTTTTCACTCCACTCAACAGCGGTTTGGCAGGTTGGGCAGGGAACATAGAGTGGCTGAGTCATCGGTTTTTCTCTTTTCGGTTACACGGATATGCCATAGCGGATATCCGATATTCAATACAGTAAAAATTTAGCAGCAGGCCAGTTCAAACGGCAGGTGCTGTGGCACTTCACCGTGCTCACTGTCGAGCGGTAAAAAGCGAATCGCGTAGCGGCTTTTGTGCCCCGAAACTTGCGGGTAGACCATAAAATCAAGTTGCAGACGAAGACGCAGCATTTCAGCATCACCGCCATTATCCTGATAAAAACCGGCATTGGCACTGCACGGGTTAAACATTGCGGTCTGGCGGATCAAGTTTAATATCAGACGCAGTGGGTTTCGTAGTGTATCAAGGGTCGACATCCAGTGAATAGCTTGCTGCTCTTTTTGTGGATGAGGCAGGTGTAACCACAGGTGTAGTGTGGGTAAATCAAAGCTACAACTGCCGCCCGGAATGCTTAAACGCTGACGAATCGGATTAATAAAGCGATCATCACGCAGAGCCTGCCCTAAACGCGGGGCATTGAGTAAATCAGTATAATGCTGTTTTAACTGGGTACGTAGACCTTGCAACAGGCTGAGGTCAACCCCTGGTGTATCAAGGAATTGCCCTAGTTTTTGTTGTTGGCGTTCGAGATCTTTGAGCAGATCCGTTCTCACCTCACCACGATCAAGTACATCTAGCAGATCGGCAATAGTTCGGAAAAAGACCATAGATTGTGCGGTATCGGCTAAATGCTGATTATCATCGAGTTGTTGCAGCAAATATTCTATGCGTAACCAAGCTCGCATCTTCTCATTCAGGGGTTGTTCAAAAATCACTGAACGGGTTGAGTCATTTGTCATGGGTCTGATTCATTGAGAGTTAGAGAGTCGTTACGCTGAATACTAAGTAATAATCTCAGCAGCGTCTATATCGGCAACCTATTGATTCGCACATATCCGTTATAACCGGAATCTTTTACTGAGAGGCTCATGGCGGCTATTTCTGCTATTTGGCGTAAGTGCACACCGGAAATATGATTCAGTAGTTGAACCTGTATCTGTGGTTTGCAGTTTAAAATCGGCTGTTTACTGGCTTATTGTTTGAGGGCTTGCTGCTGAACCGTTCGGTGTTGAGCTGCCAATTCCAGATACTTTTGGTGCAATAGGGCAACCTGAGCAGACAATGAGCCCCGATTTGGTATTTGTAGGGAAAGCAGATCTGATTTGGCGTTGCGGCTCTTAGGAGCGTTATTACAGTGGCAGTCTTGATTGCGGTCTTTTTGGCTATCAGCATGTTGCTCATGCTTATCATTGTGATAACTGTCGTCATGGTTATCACCGTCATTATCAATAATATCATCAGCCACTGCCAAGCGTGCACTGCGTGAGGCTTGTGCCCGCAGAATTTGTCGGATTTGTTGCTCAGAGACTTGATCGCGCAGCAGGGTACGTTTGATCTGAGTTTCAGGGCTGACATCGACCACTAAGACACGATTAGCCAAGCCACAGAGGTTGTTTTCAACCAGCAGTGGAACAACCCACAGTGCGTAGGGTGAGGTTACTGCTGCTAACTGATGTTGCATTGTTTGACTGATCAGTGGGTGCAACAACTGATTCAACCACGCTTGTTGTTGTGGATCGGCAAAGACTATCTCGCGCAGCACTGCACGGTTTAAGCTACCATCGGGTAATTGCACCTGTGTGCCAAAATGAGCAATGATGCTACCCAGTGCCGGAGAGCCGACTTCCACGACTTCACGGGCCACGATATCAGCATCTACCAAGGTGATGCCGTGCTGTGCAAACAGGTTAGCAACGGTCGTTTTGCCACTGCCGATGCCTCCGGTAATGGCGACTGTGTAGGTCACAGGTTGCTCCGTAAATAGGTTATAGGGATGATTAGGCTGGCAGT
>NZ_JBOFRH010000243.1:0-9585 GCF_051650925.1 Plesiomonas sp. | reverse complement strand
AGTCAGCTTAATTGAGAGCCCTATTTCATGAAGTGTATTTTATTAATACCGTATATTTCACTGTTTATGCTAATGCCTATGTTTAATATGGGGGCATACTATCAATCGAAAATAGTGATTGTTTGTGCAATATTAAACTATCTATTTTTATCTCATCGTTATGGATTTAAATACTGCTTGAATAAAAGTAAGTCAGAATGGGTGTTCTTATTCTCTATTTTACTCTATATTATTATTTCTGGTTTATCGTATTTGCTACATGGAGATGACATGGGAACAATAAGAGCTTTTTTACATGCGCTTATTTTTGTTTTCACAATAAAACTCCCTGAAAAAATCAATGACAACCTGATTGCCTCAGTGATCGGTCTGGGTGGGATATTATTAGGCTTACCCGCTATGTATGAATACCTTCAAGGGTATAGTCGAGTAGGGGCTTATTTAAATCAGGTTATTTTTGCACAAGTGGCGATTGTTGTATTTTGCATTAGCGTATTTTATCTTTTTAAAAAAAATATCAGTGGTGTTGTTCGCGGGGTTGTTTTTCTTGCCACATTAGTCACCTTTTTATGTGTGATTTTTTCTGGAACGCGCGGGGCATGGTTATCGCTACCAATTATATTGATAGGTTTAGTGCTCTCTATTCGTAAAGAAAGCTATTTTAGTCGAAAACATATTGTTATCTCCGCTGTTATTGCAAGTATTGCTCTGGCCTTTACTTATCCAGTAATTGTTGAACGTTACGATCAAGCTGTAAATGATATAAAACTGTACGATAAAAATAACCCTAATTCTTCGGTCGGTGGGCGGTTATATATCTGGGAAGCCTCTTGGTTGATGATAAAACAACATCCTATTGTGGGTGTGGGCACTAATGAATTTAAAGATAAAATAAATTCTTACGTAAATTCAGGTATAATTGAATGGCAATCACAAGATTTACTACATTCACATAATGAATATATTTATGCATTTGCTATTAAAGGGATATTTGGGTTATGTGCTTATTTATTTTTGATTTTAAATCCGTTAATCAGTGCGTGTAAATCTTCATCAACCGATTTTTTTAACAGAATATTACTTTCTACTATTATTGTAGTGTATCTGGTATTGGCTGTCTCTGATGTTCCATTAAAGTATTCTGTAAATATTTATATGTATACTTTAGTTGTTTTTTGGCTTATTTCCCGATTATCTCTTAAAAAAGTGTAACAACAAGGCATCCTAAGATGCCTTGTTTGCTTTCCTAAAATTATAATTCCCTTTGATTTTTCGCCAAAAACCAAAAGTGTCTGTGCGTGGGAATATAGCAATGCGCCTAATCTGGTATAAGTCTTCATGCAGCGCTAGCGGCCCACTATTGGTTGCTACAGCAAAATTAAAGCTTAGTTTTCTTGCTATTTCTTTACTCTCTTCATTATGAATGCCGTAAGGATAAGCAAAAGAGGTTAACTTACTATCAAGTAAAGCTTCAAGTTGTTGCTTGTTCTCACTAATCTCATATTGTTGATGGGTATAATCAAGCGTATCAAGCTTTGGATGTGTGAGTGTATGCCCACCAATTTCAATATATCCAGAGTCGGCTAGTTCACTTAGCTCTGACGGTGTCATTAAGTTTACTTTCTTCTCTGGGTTATCCGGGTTTTCAACATCCCAACGATTAAAGTGCTCACCCGTTACGGCATATACAGTAGCTTTGAAATTATATTTTTTTAGTAACGGAAGCAGTAACGTTAAGTTATCTTTATATCCATCATCAACAGTGATCATGAAATATTTTTTTCCAAATTCAAAACGGCTTATTGTGCCTTTTTCTTGAAGCTCACTGAACGTGAGTGTTTCATATCCTAGTTTTTTTAATAAGCGAAAATGCTTATCTAGCATGTCAATGTGTAGATAAGTGCCATGTACACCTTTTTCACTCTCATCAGTAATAAAACGGTGATACATAATCACTGGGATTTCATGTTTACGAGTATAAACATACTCACTTTGATAGCGATATTCGAGCTGATCAACTACATGCTGGGTATTATAACTTTCAGCAACAAGATGGCTGATATTCTCATCTGTATATTGTGTTGCAAGCGCTGCGTTAATTTCAGTTTTTAACTGGCCAAAATCAATATCCAGATCTTTCGGGCCGATATCACCAAAATTGCTCTCCATCGCGGTGTGAATATTGCGTTGCGTGATAAGACCGATAGCATTCGCTTCACCAATGGCAACGGTTGGACGCCCCATCAGCAGCGCTTCAATTGCCACTCGACCAGCACCAATAACCACATTACTTTCAGCTATAGCCTGCTCAATATCATCTCGGTAACCGGCAAAATTTACTTTTGAAGCAAAACGGGTAAAACGCTCTGGCACTTTACTGCCCGTATAAATACGGATATCCCATTTATCTAAATCAAGCACTTCATCTAATAAACGGTAGCACAACTCACCTTTAGGGCCTGTGAGTCGACCGATTATCGTCACCACAGGGCGCGTATGTAATGGAGCGCTTACACGCTGATAACGTTCAATATCAATACCATTACGGCCAATACTTACTGCGCGCTCAGGCATGCCAAGTTCATTAATCAGCTGAGTTGCGACAGCTTCACAAACCGCTATAGCATGGCTACCCATGGCAAGAAAGGCTTTGCGTGAAGCATGTACCGGCTGGCGGCCATGTACCGTGGTTACCATAGGTGTGCCCGTGAGCTTACAGGCAATATGACAACTCCAGCTTGATGCACGTGAATGAGCATGAACCAATTGGATATTATGCTTGCGAATTAAATAGATTAAATAAGCAACATGCCAAAATCGGTGGGGTATGCTTCGCTTATTAAATCGTAACGAGAAATAGTGACCGTTAACCGGTTTAGTCAGTGTATCAGAGACATAGTAAACTGCGTGTCCACGGCGAGTGAGCTCATTTCCTACCGTTGTGGCATATACTTCTGCACCGGTTACTTCTAATTGTGAAAGTGCCATTAAGATATTCATGTCAACCACGCGCCTCTGAGACAGAAAAACGGGCTAAAAAAGCCCGTAAGTTTAATATGTAGTAAAGCGTACAAACTACCGCTTATTCAACCACACCATATATTCCGCAACCCCTTCGGCCACAGTTTTAAAGGGTGCGGTATAACCGGCAGCACGCACTTTGGTTAAATCTGCTTGCGTGAATGCCTGATAGCGGCCTTTCAAATGCTCAGGGAATGGGATGTATTCCACGTTGCCTTGCTGATGATGCGCAATTACCGCATCGGCAACAACCTGAAATGACTCTGCATTACCTGTACCGCAGTTAAAGATACCGGAAACGCCGTTATCTAAAAACCACAAATTCATTGCAGATACATCACCTACATACACAAAATCACGCTGGAACTGCTCGCTACCGGCAAATAACTTCGGGTTCTCACCCTTATTGATTTGGGTATTGAGGTGAAATGCTACACTCGCCATGCTGCCTTTGTGACCTTCACGCGGGCCATACACATTGAAATAGCGGAACCCGGTGATCTGTGACAAGGTTTCGCCATGCGCTTTGGCATCTTGCCATAAACGGCGTACATAGTTATCAAACAGCTGCTTTGAATAACCATAAACGTTCAGAGCACCTTCATATTCACGCTCTTCAATAAAATCGTGATCGCGGCCACCGTAGGTTGCGGCAGAAGAGGCATACAGGAACGGGATCTCACGCTCTAAACAAAAATGCAGCAGCTCTTTAGAGTACTCATAGTTGTTCAGCATAACGTACTTGCCATCCCACTCAGTGGTAGCAGAACATGCGCCTTCGTGGAATACGGCCTCAATATCACCGAAATCATCACCTGCCATAATTTGGGCGATAAAATCTTCTTTATCCATATAATCGGCAATATCAAGATCAACGAGATTGACGAATTTCGTGCCATCTTTCAAGTTATCGACCACCAGAATATCGGTGCGTCCGCTATCATTGAGCGCCTTGATGATGTTGCTGCCGATCATGCCGGCGCCGCCTGTGACGATAATCATGGATCGAATACCTCTTTATAACCCGATAGATAATGCGGTCGACAATGCAGTAGACGGTTTGCCCAGTCAGCGCAGTCAGTTATGATGAACGCAAGCAAAGCCGTGTTGAGGAGTGCTGAGCAGATGAAAACCCGTGATCGCATCATTCACGCCAGCGTAGAGCTGTTTAATGAACGCGGCGAACGTAATGTCACCACCAACCATATAGCGGCTCATCTGGGGATCAGCCCCGGCAACCTGTATTATCATTTTCGCAATAAAGAAGACATTATACACGCCATTTTAAGCGAGTATGCAGCACATTTGGCGCTAGCATTTCAGCCAAAACAGCCATCTGACTTTAGTTTAGATGTACTGATGGGCTACCTTGATGCCATTTTTTATACCATGTGGCGTTACCGTTTCTTCTATGCGAATCTGGCAGATTTACTCAACCGTGACAGTCGTTTACAGCAACAGTACCTGACTGCTCAGGCCGATCTGGATCAAAAACTGATTGCCATTATGGGGAATATGCAGGCCAACCATTTACTCGATATATCGGCCGACGCACTGCCCGAATTTGTGCACACAATGAAACTCATTGTTACTTGTTGGATCCCTTATCAGAGCGCACAAGCCCCCAGTAGCCAAATTACGCGTCAGGTGGTGTATCAAGGGGTGCTCAGTATGCTCAATTTAATGCGTCCGATGATGACACCTGCCGGTAAAGAGCGTATCGCCCGTCTGACTGAGCACTACCATGCGCAATTGGCCCGCGAACTAAAATCATAGCACAACGTCATATTATTTATGGAAAGCAGCCACAGAGTGTGTGCAAGCGCACAGATTGTCGGCATTCCATCCTCTCTATAAAGCAGGCTATCGGTCTGCTTTACTCTTTTTTGACAGATTCCGCTGCACAAGCTCTCAATTCTGGTGTCAAACACTCTGAAAATGGCCGATTCTCAGTAACATAAGCAGCAACTTTGCTGGCTGTTACAGCCATGACCTCATAAGGGAGAGACGCCACAATGTCTGCCAATTTTTATCAACAAATTCGCGATCAAATTACACAAACCCGTGATGACGGGTTGTACAAAGAAGAGCGCATTATCACTACTGCACAGCAGGCCGATATTGCCGTTGCCGATGGCCGTGAAGTCGTCAATTTTTGTGCTAATAACTATCTAGGATTAGCCAACCACCCAGCACTGATAGCGGCAGCTAAAGCCGGTATGGATAGCCATGGTTTTGGCATGGCCTCAGTGCGTTTTATCTGTGGTACACAAGACAGCCACAAACAGCTTGAAGCACGTTTAGCCCACTTTTTGGGGATGGAAGACAGCATCTTGTACTCCTCTTGCTTTGATGCAAACGGTGGCCTGTTTGAAACCCTGCTGGGCAGTGAAGATGCGATTATTTCCGATGCGCTGAACCACGCCTCGATTATTGATGGTGTGCGCCTATCCAAAGCAAAACGCTACCGGTATGCCAACAACAATATGGCCGACCTTGAAGCACAACTGCAACAGGCCAGAGCCGATGGCGCACGCCATATCATGATTGCTACCGATGGCGTTTTTTCGATGGATGGCGTGATTGCCGATCTGAAGTCAGTCTGCGATCTGGCTGACTGCTATAACGCGCTGGTGATGGTGGATGACTCACATGCGGTGGGCTTTGTGGGGGCAAACGGGCGCGGTACGCACGAGTATTGCGAAGTCATGTCGCGCGTTGACATTATTACCGGCACGCTCGGTAAAGCGTTGGGTGGTGCTTCGGGTGGTTATACCGCAGGAAAAAAAGAGGTCATTGAGTGGCTGCGCCAGCGTTCACGCCCTTATCTGTTCTCAAACTCACTGGCTCCGGCGATAGTCTCCGCGTCGATGGCCGTACTCGATCTGCTCGAAGAGGGCGCAGCCCTGCGCGCGCGCCTGTGGGAGAACGCCAACTATTTCCGTCAGCAGATGAGTGCAGCAGGTTTTACACTGGGTGGCGCAGATCACGCGATTATTCCCGTCATGATTGGTGATGCCAAGCAAGCCGCTGATTTTGCTGATGCACTGCTGGCTGAAGGTATCTACGTGATTGGTTTCTCCTTCCCAGTTGTACCTAAAGGGCAGGCGCGTATCCGTACTCAGATCTCCGCTGCGCACAGCCGCGCGCAGCTTGATCATGCTATTGAGGCCTTTACCCGCGTAGGTAAACAGCTTGGCATTATCTGATGTTAACTACATCTGATGTGAACTACTGCGCTCAACGTCATCTATTGTGCCGCAAGCCATCACGTTGGGCTCTGACAAAATCATGGGGATCACCGCAATGAAAGCACTGGCTAAACTCAAACCGGAAGTCGGCATCTGGATGACTGACGTGCCACAACCTCCGATGGGCCACAATGATCTGCTGATTAAAATCCGCAAAACCGCGATTTGTGGTACAGACGTGCATATTTATAACTGGGATGACTGGTCACAGCGTACGATCCCCGTGCCGATGGTCGTCGGTCATGAGTATGTTGGTGAAGTCGTGGCAATGGGACAAGAGGTACGCGGTTTTCAGATAGGTGATCGGGTGTCTGGTGAAGGGCATATCACCTGTGGCCACTGCCGTAACTGCCGTGCGGGTCGTACCCATTTATGCCGCAATACTACCGGTGTCGGTGTTAACCGTGACGGTGCATTTGCTGAATATTTGGTGATCCCTGCATTTAACGCCTTTAAAATTCCCGACAATATCTCTGATGATCTGGCCGCGATTTTTGACCCCTTTGGTAACGCGGTTCATACCGCGCTGTCGTTTGATCTGGTGGGCGAAGATGTGCTGATCACCGGCGCTGGCCCTATCGGGATCATGGCTGCGGCAGTCTGTCGCCATGTAGGTGCACGCCATGTGGTGATCACCGATGTGAATGAGTACCGCTTGTCGCTGGCGCGGAAAATGGGCGTGACCCGTGCGGTCAATGTGGCACAAGAGAGCCTGACCGAGGTGATGCAGCAACTGGGTATGACCGAAGGGTTTGATGTGGGGCTAGAGATGTCGGGCGTGCCGAGTGCTTTCCAGAGTATGCTCAGTGCCATGAACCATGGCGGTAAAGTGGCCATGCTGGGTATTCCACCCAGCGATATGGGGATTGACTGGACACAGGTGATCTTCAAAGGGTTGTTTATCAAAGGCATTTATGGCCGTGAGATGTTTGAAACCTGGTATAAAATGGCCGCGCTGCTGCAATCGGGTCTCGATCTTAGCCCTATCATTACGCACCGTTATGCGATTGATGATTTTCAGCAGGGGTTTGATGCCATGCGCTCAGGCCAGTCGGGTAAAGTGGTGTTGAGCTGGGATTAATTGTTCAGGCGTACAGTGCCGGCTTGTTGGCTTTGGTATACAAAGCAGGTGTTCTGGCCTCACTGAGATCCCTAAATAGTTGCATTTAAAGAATAGGGATAACAAAAAGCCTAACTGCACAAGCATGTTAGGCTTTTTTATCGGGATCACTTTTTATCGAGATGACTTTTTACCAAGATTAATATTCCCAGCTGTCAGGGTCGATTCCCATCTGGCGCATAATCTCTTTTGCCTCAACCGGGATCTCATCGTGGCGCTCTTTGCCCAGATCATCATCAGTTGGCAGCGGCTGACCGGTAAAGGCGTGCAAAAAGGCTTCACACAGCAACTCGCTGTTGGTGGCATGACGCAAGTTATTCACTTGGCGACGAGTACGTTCATCAGTCAGAATTTTAAGCACTTTCAGCGGGATAGAGACAGTGATCTTCTTCACTTGCTCACTTTTTTTACCATGTTCCGCATAAGGGCTGATGTATTCGCCATTCCACTTTGCCATAAAACACCTTGCAACGCGTCATCATCACACTGTGTGATGTTCCGTAATCAGATAAGGAAATAAGAATAAGGGTACAATTCTAGCGGTTAATCTGGAGGCTGACAATCTAAACGCAAAGATGTTTAGACATCTAGATGTGTTGACGGCTAACGTGAAATGCCGTTACTCTACTTCCAGCAAGTGCGATCACGCATAGCCAAAAATTAAGCAACACACGATGATGAACAGCAACAGGCTGTGCATCCCCCAATACCGTAGCTAGGGAAAGCGAAGCGTATGACATATAAACAGGCAACCTCAGCCATTCGCAGTGGCCTGAACAATGACGACCAGTTTGGCTGCGTTGTTCCCCCTATTCACCTCTCATCCACCTACAATTTTACCGAATTTAACCAGCCACGGGTACACGATTATTCACGCCGTGGTAATCCGAGCCGTGATGTGGTGCAGCAAGCATTGGCTGAACTGGAAGGCGGTGCGGGTGCGGTGATGACGGCCAGCGGTATGGCGGCCATTCATCTGGTCTGTACCGTTTTCTTGCAAGCCGGAGATCTGCTGGTCGCCCCACACGACTGCTACGGCGGCAGCTATCGCTTATTTGATAGCTTAAGTAAACGTGGTGCGTATCGGGTGATTTTTGTTGATCAATCCGATCCGCAGGCACTGGCGGCGGCACTGGCTGAGCAGCCCAAACTGGTGTTAATCGAAACGCCAAATAACCCGCTGCTCAGAGTAGTTGATATTGCCGCTATCACCGAGCAGGCCCATCAAGTTGGCGCGAAAGTGGTGGTCGATAACACCTTTCTGACACCGCTGTTGCAACAGCCGCTGGCCTTGGGCGCAGATCTGGTGGTGCACTCGTGCACTAAATACCTCAATGGCCACTCCGATGTGGTGGCTGGTTGCGTAATTGCCGCCGATCCCGCACTGGTGACTGAGCTGGCATGGTGGGGCAATAATATCGGGGTTACTGGTTCGGCGTTTGACAGCTATCTGCTGCTCCGCGGCCTACGAACGCTTGGCCCGCGCATGCGACAGCATCAGGAAAATGCGCTAGCGATTGTCGATTATCTGCGTCAGCAGCCATTAGTTGGGAAACTGTATCACCCTTCACTGCCTGATCATGCCGGCCATGCGATTGCTTGCCGTCAGCAAAAAGGCTTTGGGGCGATGATAAGCTTTGAACTGAACGCCGATGTGGCCGAATTTGTGGCACAATTGCAGCTGTTTACACTGGCAGAATCGCTCGGTGGTGTAGAGAGCCTGATTTCACATGCCGCGACGATGACACACGCAGGAATGACCGCCGCTGCGCGTGCCACTGCGGGCATTAGTGAGAATTTACTGCGGATCTCTGTCGGTATTGAAGATGTAGAAGATTTAATTGCTGATCTGGAGCGTGCCTTCCAGACAGTTGCGAAGAGGTAACTTGATGAGCGTACAAAGCGGAGCCAAGATCCGTCAATTGCATAAATTTGGCGGCAGCAGTCTGGCCGACCCAAGCTGTTATCAGCGGGTTGCCAAGATCATGGCCGAGCACAGCCAGCCTGATGATCTGATGGTTGTTTCTGCTGCGGGCAGCACAACCAACCAGCTGATTGCGTGGCTCAAATTGGCCTATACCGATCCTCTGGCGGCTCATCAGGCACAGCAAGCGCTGCGCCGCTATCAACTGGGCTTGATTGATTCATTGCTCAGTCCAGACGTTGCCGCAGAATTAAGTGCGCTATTTTTGG
>NZ_JBOFRH010000242.1:0-1240 GCF_051650925.1 Plesiomonas sp. | reverse complement strand
CAATTGCTGTGTCGGTTCACCGTTAAAGTAATCACGGCTATCAAAGGTATGAAATAACGTGGCTAACAGGTCGAGGTGATTACGCACTTCGATCAGAGATTGTCCAATATCTTCAATGTTGGATTCATCCGCCTTCGAGTACATCGCCAGCGCCATGTTCATGCGCGATTTAATACCGATGTAATCCACCACCAGCCCTTTCTCTTTACCTTCAAACTTACGGTTAACCCGTGAGATGGTCTGGATCAGGTTATGCTTTTGCAGGGGTTTATCGATGTAGATGGTATCGAGCTCTGGCACGTCAAAGCCGGTGAGCCACATATCCACCACAATGGCGATTTTGAAGTTAGATTTTGGGTTCTTGAACTGCTTATCCAGCTCTTTGCGGTACTCTTTGTTGCCCAGCAGCTGATACATCTGCTCATCGTCATCTTTGCCACGAGTCATCACCATATTGATCATCGGCAAGGCGAGCAGCTCTTCTTGGTCTTTGGCGGTAAGCTCAACCCCTTCCATGGCTTGTTTCTCTTCAAACCACGCTGGGCGTAACGCCTTCACGCATTGGTAGAAGTCATAGGCAATTTCCCGATTGGCGCACACAAACATGGCTTTACCTTTCACGGTCGAGCCTTCGCGCACGCGCTCTTCGTAGTGAGCAACAAAGTCACTGGCCAAAGCAGCCAGCCGATCAGGATCACCCAAAATAGAGTGCATACTGGCCGTGGCCTTTTTGCTCTCTTCTATCTGGTACTCACTGGCCCCTTGCGCTTCACACTCTTGGTAGTAACGCTCTATCTCTTCGAGCTTGCTGTTATCCAGCACCACTTTGGCGGCACGCCCTTCATAGACAATGCGCACGGTTATTCCATCATTGACCGATTCGGTCATGGTGTAGCTATCAATAGCAGGGCCGAACACATCCAGCGTGGCATCAATCGGGGTGCCGGTGAAACCCACATAGGTGGCGTTGGGCAGTGAGTCGTGCAAGTATTTGGCAAAGCCGTAGGTTTTTTTGTACTTATTGGCGTTGAGGTCAAAACTCACTTTCTGATCAAGGTTCACTTGGCTGCGGTGCGCTTCATCAGAAATACAGATGATGTTGCTGCGCTCAGAAAGCAGTTGGATATCTTCGGTAAACTTATGAATGGTGGTGAGGAATACCCCGCCACTGGCTCGCCCCGCCAGCTTTTCCCGCAAATCTTGGCGGCTGGCCACCTTCACCACTTGCGCATCACCGATA
>NZ_JBOFRH010000241.1:0-2021 GCF_051650925.1 Plesiomonas sp. | reverse complement strand
CCCTGTTCGGCCTCTTTGCGTACCGCTAAAATGGCGTTACGGTAGATCAGATTGCCGGAAGCGCCCGCCGCAGAAACCAAGCCGTTTAGCAGTGGCACACCGGCGGTAAAGGTGACTGATAAGGTGCGTGAAAAGCGGGCAACACTGGCTTTATGCAACATGAGGCCAATGACCGGCAATTTGAGCATAAGTTTATCCTGCCGAAGACGTATTTTTTCAGAACTGCGGTACATGCGGCGATAGAGATAAACTGCCGCCACAATACCTATTGCCACAAAGCCACCTTTTTCCCGCAGTAATACCGAAAGATTGAGTACCATCTGAGTAAATGCCGGCAGTTCAGAGCCAAAGCCATGATAGAGCTGTTCAAATTGGGGGATAACAAACAACAGCATTAAGACCGATACCCCGATAGCAACCGCCATTACCATGCTGGGATAAAATAGGGCTTTTTTGATTTTTGATTTCAGCGCTTCCATTTTTTCGCGGTGGGTGGCGATCCTATCCATGACCAGATCAAGCCGTCCGGTCACCTCACCGGTGCTGACCAGATCACAAAACAGATCATCAAAGATCAGCGGGTATTTGCGCAGTGATTGTGAAATGGGGGTTCCGCTTTCTACATCAGAAGCGATATTGTTGATCAGGCGGCGCATGCAGGGTTTGGCATGGCTTTCACCGATTAAACGCAGAGCCTGTAATACTGGTACTCCAGCAAATAACATGGTGGAAACTTGGCGGCTGAAAAAGGCAATATCAGCTGGTTTAACCCGATCTTTGAGTTTAGTCAGAACCGATTGTGGGGCTTTTTTTGCCTCAATTCGGCTGAACCCGCGTGTCATTAAAATGGCTTTTAATTCATCAATTGAGCTGGCATCAAGCTCACCGGTACACTCCTGACCCTGCCGGTTAAAGGCGCTCCATTTATACGGATACTGTTTTCTGGCTTTCAGTTGGGTCAGTGTTGTCATGTTTATACTCCGGTGACGCGATCAATTTCTTCAAGTGAGGTAACCCCTTGCAACACGCGGGCATAACCGGCATTGCGCAGCGTGAGCATGCCTTGCTGACAGGCAATTTCGGTGAGTTCAGGGGCGTGAGCACCGCGTAAAATCGCATCTGTCAGTTGTGGTGACATCGGCATTAGCTCATAAATACCGGTACGCCCTTTGTAGCCACCGCTACAGTGATCGCAGCCCTGTGGATTGGCTTTAAACAGGGTAACGCCCTGCTCTTGGTAGGGGGTAAAATCGCGTGCTTTTTGCTCGGCTGCGGAAAGAAACAGCTCTTGGCGGCAGTGTGGGCAGAGGCGGCGCGCCAAGCGTTGAGCAATGATCAGATTGACTGATGAGGCGATGTTGTAGGCCGGAACGCCCATGTTTGACAGGCGGGTTAGCGTTTCAGCCGCTGAGTTGGTATGCAGGGTAGAGAGTACCAAGTGGCCGGTTTGCGCCGCTTTAACCGCAATTTCGGCAGTTTCCAGATCACGAATTTCGCCCACCATCACCACATCAGGATCTTGGCGTAAAAATGCCCGCAGGGCGCTGGCAAAGGTTAGCCCCGCTCGGGTGTTGATTTGGGTTTGATTGACACCACTGAGGTTGATCTCCACCGGATCTTCAGCTGTTGAGATATTCCGCTCGGGGGTGTTTAAGCGGGCAAGGCCGGTATATAGGGTCACGGTTTTACCGCTACCAGTTGGGCCGGTGACTAAAATTAGCCCCTGCGGACGCGCCAGCACCGCTTTATATAGCGCCTTATCCTGTTCAGTAAAGCCAAGCTGGTCAATATCAAGCCGTGCGGCAGAAGAGTCGAGAATACGCAGCACCACTTTTTCACCGAACAGGGTCGGCAGGGTGGATACCCGCAGATCAATCGCCGTGCCTTCACTGAGTTTTAGCTTGATGCGGCCATCTTGTGGGATGCGGCGCTCGGCGATATCGAGTTTACTCATGATTTTCAGGCGTGCGGCAAGGCGTTGCGCCAGCTTTTGTGGCGGGCTGGTGATCTCTTGCAATACG
>NZ_JBOFRH010000240.1:0-1419 GCF_051650925.1 Plesiomonas sp. | reverse complement strand
CCGGTATGGGCAAAACATGGCTCGCCGCCTTCGATGCCCGCCAGATGCACGCCAAGCGCGTTTTGTTCGTTGCGCACCGCGAAGAGATTTTGCTACAAGCGGAAGAAACCTTTTTACGCCTAAACCCACATGCCCATACCGGGTTGTATAACGGTAATCAGAAAAATGGGGATGCGGATTATCTTTTTGCTTCGGTAAGCACCCTAGGTCAAGATGCCCACCTGCAACGCTTTGCGCCTGATCACTTCGATTACATTGTCGTGGATGAGTTCCATCACGCCAGTGCACAAACCTACCAAGCATTGCTGGCCTATTTTACCCCGACATTTTTATTGGGGTTAACGGCGACGCCTGAGCGAACTGATCGCGCCGATATTTTATCGCTGTGCGATAACAATCTGGTATACAGCCGCGATCTGCAATTCGGCATTAACGCCGGTATTCTGGTGCCCTTTACCTATTATGGGATCAGAGATGAGAGCGTGGATTATCAAGAGATCCCATGGCGCAACGGCAAATTTGACCCCGTTACGTTAGAAAACCAGTTTGCAACCGAGCGCCGCGCGAAACACATCTTCAACCACTGGCAGGCCAAAAAACAGCAACGCACACTCGCCTTTTGCGTGTCAAAATCACATGCCGATTATATGGATGCGTATTTTAAGCGCCATGGCATCCGCTCGTGCGCCGTATACAGTGATTCTACTGTCCGGCGTAATGAAGCCTTACAACGCCTGAATAACGGTGAACTGGACATTATCTTTTCGGTCGATCTTTTTAATGAGGGCACCGATCTACCTGCTATCGATACGGTACTCATGATCCGTCCGACAGAGTCCAAGATCTTATTCTTACAGCAATTAGGTCGGGGCCTGCGTCTATCACCAGCATCCAATAAAACCCAGCTCGTCGTGATTGATTTTGTCGGTAACCATACTGCGTTCTTGAATCGGCCTGCGGCATTACTGGGTACTCGTAATTTCCAGCAACTGAAAAAAGCCCTGCGTGAGCCGACACTCGCGCTGGGTTGCTTTGTCAATTTTGACCCTGTTGTAATTAAGTTGTGGTTAGCCTTGATAGAAGCAAAGGGATTTACCGCGAGCGAACATTACTCAGAACTTATCGAACAATTAGGCCATCGCCCTACCGCCACGGAGTTTTACCAAAGCGAGTACCCCTTCAGTAAAGTACGCCAACAATATCGCAGTTGGTTCGATCTCGTTGCGCAGCAAGAAAACAGCGATGATGAACTGCACCAAATACTGGCGCAACATCATGACTTCTTACTCAAAGGTATCGAAATGACCGCCATGAGTAAGTGCTTTAAAGCTATCTTATTGCAAGCGTTGCTGGAACTCGATGGTTTCAACTCCCCACCAACACTGAGTGCATTGGCGATTCGAAGTCACCGTGTGTTAT
>NZ_JBOFRH010000239.1:0-33258 GCF_051650925.1 Plesiomonas sp. | reverse complement strand
TTGATAACGCCAAGTGCAAACATAACGGTCGGGATCAGGCCAAAGGCGAACAGAAAACCTTCCATTGCACCGTCGCCGCCTGCGCCGCGCAGGGTAGAGGTAGAGACCTGAACGCTGTCACCCACCTGTTTTGCGCCGGAAACGAGTTTACCGAATGCGCCGTTGAGGGTGGTGAAGTCAAAAACGCCCTGCCATCCGCTGCTTTTCATTGCACCGGAAAAGAAAACCAGTGCAAATACGAGAGCGACATAAGCGCCCCAACGTACGGGTTTGTTCTGCTCAGTGGTGTGATCGGTTGGTGTTGTCATCAGCCCTCTCCAAAATATTGCATTGCAATAAAAAATAAAACAGACAGGAAAATGCGTGTGCCACGCCGCATAAAATCCGGCTATGAAACTACGCGCTTACTGTCAGCGTGCATAAGCAATACGCACAAGATATAGGGGCAGCATAAGCAGCGGGAAAAGATAAAAATTGATTTTGATCACGCAATTAAAGGTAAAAATGTATGACTATTCGTAACTTTTAACTACGTCATGCTTTATCCCTCAATATGTAGGATTTTTAGTGCTGTTAAAGTTTTATTTGTTGGTGTTTTATGTTGTTGATATGCGCCTTTAACTGGGGTGGTATGTAAACGTGGTTTTAAAGCAAAAAACGCAGCAGAAAAATGTGTAGAACAACAGCGGTCAGTACAGAAAAATTAAAACAGGATTGGGTGTGAAAGCAGAGGTTATATTAGGTAGGTGCAATATTGTTGAAGCGTGTATTACAGGGGGAAAACAGCAGAGGTAAAAAAAGCAGAAAGACAAATTTCAGGCATAAAAAAACCACCCTTAGGTGGCTTTCTTACTTAAATATTTATGCGCTAGATAAACACTAAGGCATAAATAAGAATCTGGTTGCGGGGGCTGGATTTGAACCAACGACCTTCGGGTTATGAGCCCGACGAGCTACCAACTGCTCCACCCCGCGTCTGTTGAGATGAATCATACGCCAGATGTGATTTAATACAAGCTTTTTCAGTAATAAAACCAAAACCTTGATAAAGCCAGAGCGCGGCAAGCACGGGGCCGATGCTTATGAGGGGGATAAATAGTGCAGCAGTTGTGCGGTTTCTGATTGGCCGAGCGCTATTTTGCGTAGCAGCTCTGCGCTGCGCTCATCACCACCAAGGCAGCGCAAAATGGCAGATTCAATATCGTGCTTGTGCAAGCCTTCACTGTCGAGATGTCGGATCCATTGATACTCAACCGATTGCAGGTTGCAGAGTGTTTGTAGGCTGATTTTAAAAGGCTGGTGGTGTAATGGCATCTGAGCATCCTTACTCAAACTAATCTGGCACTGTGGCTGACAGGCTACGGTGTTGCGTTAAACATCGTAAATTTTACGTATTTTATAAATTCAATGGTAACACAAAAGAAACATTGCCGTAATATCGAATGGTTGTTTTAAACATCTTAATAGCACGATTTAGACTTAATACGGGGTGAAATCTATTCACCTTTCATTTGGCCGCTTCTATTTTTAACGCATGTTTATGCGTATTGATGCAGTTCATGGTGTGTCGTGGGTAGAGAGATTCCGTAATCCGCTGATTTTTTGTGCTGTTTGATCCCATGTAATAGCAGTTTCAAAAAGTCTGGCTTATTTGCTGATTGTTTTCAGCGCATTATTTCAGCATTTTATTTATCAGTTAATTGTTATTTTCTGTTTCCTATCCAATATAATCATTTTTTATTTTATTGAGCATGGAGTTTAAAGTGCTGCGTTTTCCGTTACGCGTTGTGCTTAGCGCGACAATATTGGCCATAGGATTGGTGGGGTGTGCGCAAAAAACACCACAAACAGAGCAGAGTAAACCAACGCGGGGGCAGCAGTATAAAGATGGTCTGTTTACGCAGCCTCTTTTACCCGTGAAACAGGTTAATAGCAGCCAGACACCGGTGAATGCAGCCGACTTTTCACGTCAGGTAGAAAATATTAAGTTTGGCTCATCTTCGTTACACGGTAAGAATGCGCAGACTTATGCTGACCTTTACCGCTGGTTGGATGCAGGTGCTGACCCGAAAAAACTGGCACAGTTTGGCGTTCGCCCATATCAGATGTCGGGTGGCGACAATTACGGTAATGTGATGTTTACCGGCTACTACACACCGGTGCTCAAGGCGCGCCACCGGCCTGAGGGGATTTACCGCTTCCCTTTGTATAAGTTGCCAAAGGGGAATGCCCGTTTTACCCGTGAGCAGATTTACAATGGCGCTTTGCAGGGAAAGGGGCTAGAGCTTGCCTACAGTGCTTCTTTATTAGATAACTTTATGATGGAAGTGCAGGGCAGTGGTTATGTGGATTTTGAGAACGGTGAGCCGCTAGTTTATTTTGGTTATAGCGGTAAAAACGGTTACGGTTATACCAGTATCGGTAAGGTGCTGATTGAGCGGGGCGAAGTGCCGCGTGAGAAAATGTCGCTGGCGGCGATCAGTGAGTGGGTCAACACTCACACCCCTGCACAGGCGCGTGAGCTGTTTGAGCAGAACCGTTCGTATGTCTATTTTACTTCGCGCGCGGCTACTCCGGTGGTTGGGGCGAGCGGTATTCCGCTGGTGGCCAAGGCCTCTGTTGCGGCGGATAAGCGTTTAATTCCAGCAGGAAGTGTGTTGCTTGCTGAGATCCCAGAGCTAAATACCCAGGGTGAGTGGACAGGAAAACACCATTTACGTTTGATGCTGGCACTGGATGTAGGTGGCGCGGTGAAGGGCAATCATTTTGACATTTACCACGGTGTGGGCGATGAAGCGGGCAGAGAGGCCGGTTTTTATCAGCACTTTGGCCGCGTATGGGTGTTAAAATCACCGCAAGACGGTCTGCTTTAACGGTAGATTATCGGCTGTAAATACACGATTGTTGTAACAGGCCGCACGCTTTGATTTGCGGCCTGTTTTTTCTGTTTGATGTTCTATTGGCAAGTAATGAGGCGTTTTCATGTCTGAGCAGCAAGTTCCCCAAGCCACCGCATCGGCTGAATATCAGCAGCGTTTTGGTGGTACTGCCCGCTTATATGGCCGTTCACAAACGGAGGTGCTGCGTGCGGCTCATGTTTGTGTGGTTGGTATTGGTGGGGTGGGGTCATGGGCGGCTGAGGCCTTGGCGCGCACGGGGATTGGTGCGATTACCCTGATTGATATGGATGATGTGTGTGTCACGAATATTAATCGTCAGATCCATGCGATGAGCGGTACGGTTGGGCAAGCTAAAATAGAGGTGATGGCTGAGCGGATTCGCGCCATTAACCCTGAGTGCCAGATTACGCTGATTGATGATTTTATTACCCCTGATAATCAGGCGGAGTATTTGAGCCGTGGTTACGATTATGTGATTGATGCAATTGACAGTGTTCGTCCAAAAGCGGCGATGCTGGCCTATTGCAAACGCAACAAAATTCCGGTGATTATGGTTGGGGGGGCGGGTGGTCAAATTGATCCGACCCAAATTCAAGTGGCTGATTTAACCAAAACGATTCAAGATCCGCTGGCGGCCAAGGTGCGCACTATTTTGCGCCAAGAGTACAATTTTAGTAAGAACCCGAAGCGTAAATTTGCCATTGATTGTGTGTTCTCAACTGAGCATTTGATCTATCCGCAAGCCGATGGCTCGGCCTGCGCGGTAAAACAGAGTGCCGAAGGGCCAAAGCGGATGGATTGTGCATCAGGTTTTGGCGCAGCGACGATGGTAACGGCCAGTTTTGGGTTTATTGCCGTGTCGCGGGTGATCCAGCGTTTGCTGGCAAGGGCGGCATTGAAACCTTCCGCGGTGTAGCCTTTATCGCTATCGTTACAGCCACAACCGATTATTACTGATACTGCACCAGAGTGTGGTGCAGTATTAGAGTGCATCAAAACAAGGAGTGAGATGATGAAATTACGGGTTGAGTTGGACTTAACGCCGCAGGAGCTGGCAGAGCTGACAGAGAACCATCAGGCTATCTGGCAGAAACTACAAATGCAGTTTTGGAGTCAAATGTCAGAGCAGGCAATGAAAATGTCGCCACTAGGCAGCTTTTATTCGCCGCAAAACAACCCTTTTGCTGGTGCGGGCAATCCGTTTGCGGCGGCAGGTAATCCGTTCGCTACTCAGGATCAGGGTAGCGATAAAGAACCAAAAGGGTCGTAATATCGTCTTAGGCTACGTGCGCGTTCGCCGTGCTCTGTATGCGTGCGGCGATGGCGGCTATCCCCTGAGAGCGGCTGCTTGAGAGCGTGTCGCCTACCCCTATCTGTTGCAGAGCAGCTGGTAAATCGACCTGCAACAGCGCTGCCGGTGTTTTTCCTTCGACTAATGTCAGGATCACCGCCAGTAACCCTTTAACTATTCTGCCTTCACTGTCGGCATAAAAATGCAGCGTTCCATCGGCCAGTAATTGATGCCCAAGCCAGACATTGTTTTCACAACCGGCCAGCGCAATCTGCTCGGTTTTGGCTTCTGCAGGCAGTGCGGGCAGTTTTCGTGCCAGTAAAATAAGCTGACGATAGCGATCTTCCCACAGACGGCAAGCTTCAAAACGCTGTTGCAGATCATCCCAGCTTATCTCATGGCCAAACGGGTGCGGATACATGTTATTCCTCGTGCAGTAAATCAATCGCATAACGCAGTGCATGCAGAAAGTGCGCCGCATCTTGCGGGGTGTTGTAGGGGGCAAATGAGATACGTACCGTACCAGAAACCCCTAATGCCTCGGTCAGCGGTTGGGCACAGTGCACACCGGCGCGTAGGGCGATGCCTTGTTCTGCCAGTAACGTGGCAAGATCGGTGTGGTGCACGCCGTTTACCGTAAAGGCGATAATTGTGCTGGCATTGCATGGCCGGAACAACCGGACATTCGCTATCTGCTGCATCTGGCGGGCGGTATCTGCGGCCAATTGGCTGGAATATTGCTCAGCAACAGCACAATCTTGCTGTTGCCACCACTGCAATGCTGCGCCAAAGCCCAAAATACCGGCAATATTCGGCGTACCGGCTTCAAAGCGTTGCGGAATATCGGCCAGTGTGACACCGCTAAAACTCACCTTACTGATCATCTTACCGCCGCCATGCCATGGCTGCATATCGGCCAGCCGTTCAGGTTTGCCGTACAAAACACCTACACCGGTCGGGCCGTATAATTTGTGGGCAGAGAAGGCGATGAAATCAGCATTTAGCGTTTGCACATCGAGCATTTCATGCGCCACGGCTTGGGCTGCATCAAGCATCACGACTGCACCGACAGCATGTGCTGCGGCAATAATTGGCTCAACGGGTTGTCGGCTACCTGTCACATTTGACACCATACCAATTGCCACCAGTTTTGTGCGCGGGCTGAGTAGTGTCGGTAACGCGCTCACATCAAGGTGCAGTTGCGTGGTCATCGGCAGTTTGACGACTTTTGCACCGGTCTGCTCGGCCAGTAATAGCCAAGGCACAAGGTTGGCATGGTGCTCCATCTCGCCGACCAAAATCTCATCACCGGCCTGTAATCGTGGGCGCAGATAGGCTTGTGCTACTAAGTTAATCGCTTCGGTTGTTCCACGTGTCCAGACAATATTGCTTGCACTCTTGGCATTGATAAATGCCGCACATGTGCTGCGCGCCTGTTCAAAGGCCTGCGTTGCATTGGCCGCGGCAGTGTGCTGGCTGCGATGAACGGTGGCACTGTTGCTGCGGTAATACGCATTGATTGCATCAATAACCGGATACGGTTTGAGCATGGTCGCGGTGCTGTCGAGGTAGATCCCTGCCTCATTATCCAGCAGTGCCGGAAATTGCTGGCGAAAGGTCAGCGGGTCAAACAATGCAGTATGCGAAGAGGTAAAAGTCATGGGCATGAAATTGTGTCAACCAAAGAGAATACGGTGCGATCTTGGCGTGAATTGGCGCTGAGTGCAAGTTTGCTGTGAATACCGCAGGCCTAGCCTTGATCCCATAGCAATACATTATTTAGGGGAAAACCTATAGTACGAGAGAGGCACACATACAAAAGCGTATTTATCAGGGAAAGTGAAAGGGAGATGCGGGCAATCAGCAGATAAAAAAACGCACCGCCAGAGGCAGTGCAGAAAAAGAATTCACTATTGACAGATAGGGTCAAAATTTGTACAGGAAGTGAAACATAGTGGCTTTCGCCACCTATCTGGTTTCCCAGATAACGTGCAAACACAACATTGCAAGCAGTAACCCTAAAGCATTTCCGCAGAAACACTTGCCGTTTAGGCTTACCCTGCACGAGCCACTATAGGGATTTGCTAGCCCTTCAACAACGGACAAATTATAATGCCGGACATTAGAATATCTAATATGTTTTGGAATTGTTACGGTCATGTCAAGACGACTTCCACCGCTAAATTCTTTAAAGGTTTTTGAAGCAGCGGCGCGCCACTTAAGCTTTACCCGTGCAGCTGAAGAGCTGTTTGTAACTCAGGCGGCAGTTAGCCACCAAATTAAGGGATTAGAAGAGTTTTTAGGGTTAAAATTATTTCGGCGGCGTAACCGCTCACTGTTGCTGACAGAAGAGGGGCAAGCCTATTTTCTGGATATGAAAGAAATTTTCAGTTCATTATCAGAGGCAACCGAAAAATTACTGGCTCGCACGGCAAAAGGCACATTGACTGTCAGCCTTCCGGCCAGTTTTGCGATACAATGGTTAGTTCCGCGCTTGGCTGACTTTAATGCAGCTCATCCTGATATTGATGTGCGGATTAAAGCGGTGGATATTGATGAAGGCTCACTGACTGATGATGTCGATGTGGCTATTTATTATGGGCGCGGTAAGTGGTTTGGGTTACGGGTTGATTTGCTCTGTAACGAATACCTGATCCCGCTGTGCTCTCCGGCACTGTTGAGCGGAGCACACCCGCTACTGACACCGAGTGATTTACGTTATTACACCCTGCTGCATGATACCTCGCGCCGCGACTGGCAAGCGTTTACCAAGCAGTTAGGGGTGCAGGATATCAATGTCAATCAGGGGCCGATTTTTAGCCATACGGCACTGGTACTGCAATCAGCGATTCACGGGCAGGGCGTTGCACTGGCCAATAATGTGCTGGCGCAGCCTGAGTTGAAAGCTGGGCGTTTGGTCTGCCCGTTTGATGATCTCTTGATGAGTAAAAACGCATTTTATGTGGTTTGCCATGACAGCCAGGCAGAACTGGGTAAAATAGCCGCCTTTCGGCAATGGATGCTGCTACGGGCACAACAAGAACAAGAGACGCTGCGCAGCCGTTTTTCCTGAAAATATCGCCTATTGATGGGCAGTATTTCAGAGGAAAAGGGCAAGTGATGCGAGATAAGCTGACTTGTTGCAACCTATCAGGGAGTCATGAGATATGACATTACGCAATCTGGTGTTGCCATTGGCCGCGATCAGCGGCTTTTTTACGGTGGCATTCGGTGCATTTGGTGCGCATATTCTGAGCCGTATGCTGATGCCCGAGCAGATGACGCTGATCCAAACCGGCTTGAATTATCAGATGTTTCATACTGTCGCTATGTTGGCGGCAGGCATTGTATCGCTGCAATATGCGCAAAAACAGTTTGTTTACAGCGGATTATTGTTTGCATTAGGTATTTTATTATTCAGTGGCAGTTTATATGGCTACGCACTCACTCAGCTATCCATGCTGGTGTGGGTAACCCCGCTTGGGGGCGTGAGTTTTCTGGCCGGTTGGCTGACACTGTTCACTGGTCTATTACGTTTGAGGAGAACCGCGCATGAATAAACTGGCGCTGTATTGTCGTCCAGGCTTTGAAAAAGAGTGTGCGGCAGAGATTACCGATAAAGCAGCACAACACGGGGTATACGGTTTCCCGCGTGTGAAAGATAACAGTGGTTATGTGCTGTTTGAATGCTATCAGTATGAAGATGCAGATAAATTAGCGCAGCTTGTCCCGTTTAAAGAGCTGATTTTTGCCCGCCAGATCTTGGTGGTCGGTGAGTTGCTGAAAAACCTGCCGGCAGAAGACCGGATCACCCCGATTGTGGGCATGCTGACCAATGTGATTGACGGGCCAGGCGAGTTGCGTGTTGAAGTGCCTGACACCAATGAAGCGAAAGAGCTGACCAAGTTCTGTCGTAAATTCTCGGTGCCGTTACGCAGTGCATTGCGCAGTGCCGGTATTTTACTGCCGAAAGAGAACCCTTATCGCCCTGTGTTGCATGTGTTCTTTATTGCGCCGGGTTGCTGTTATGTTGGGTACTCGTACAGCAATAATAACTCGCCGTTCTACATGGGTATTCCACGTCTGAAATTCCCTTCTGATGCACCAAGCCGTTCTACGCTTAAATTAGAAGAGGCGTTTCATCTGTTTATCCCACATGATGAGTGGGATGAGCGTTTAGGCTCAGGTATGTGGGCGGTAGATCTGGGTGCATGCCCAGGTGGTTGGACTTACCAGCTAGTAAAACGCAGTATGTTTGTCTACGCAGTAGATAATGGCCCGATGGCAGAGAGTCTGATGATGACCGGCCAAGTGACCCATATTTGCGAGGATGGCTTTAAATTTGAGCCACCACGCCAGAATATTGCGTGGCTGGTGTGTGATATGGTTGAAAAACCAGCCAAAGTTGCTGCCCGCATGACAGAATGGCTGGTTAACGGTTGGTGTCGTGAAGCGATTTTCAACCTTAAACTGCCAATGAAAAAACGCTACGAAGAGGTTAATCACATTCTAGAAAAACTGCGTTTAGCACTTAAAGATAAAGGTGTGAATGTGCAGATTGCAGCCAAACAGCTGTACCATGATCGTGAGGAAGTGACCGTGCATGTTCGCCGTATGTGGGTTGCTGTCAGCCCGAAAGCGAATGCCTACCGCAGCTACCGTGATGATGAATAAGCGCGGTGTCGGTCATAGGTTCTCGGTGTAATCTGATGTAATACAGAGATTCTATGAAATAGATCTTCTGTGATAAAAATCCTGCCGCATTCGTGCCGCAGGATTTTTTTATGTGTAGGTTTATTTGCCGTGTTATGTGTGGTGCACATTGCCGTAGTAGGCGTTGCTGCCAGTGATGATATTGATGCGTTTTATACCGTAAGAGGGGTTAGCACCGTAGCTGTTGTAGATTTATCCCTAAGGGTAAGTCTTGTTGCAATGTAGCAATTTTGCGACTTAACTGTGCCAGCTCCGCATGTTGTTGTATTTTTTTAAGCAGCGCAGGCGGGTGATCGGTTGCGAGCAATACGGTATCTAGCGAGCCATAACGTTGCAGCAGAGCTGCCGCCGTTTTCCCCCCAACACCGGGAATACCTGGAATTTTACTGCTGCTGATACCGGCTAACCCCCAGTAATCGGGGAGCTGTGCAGGGCTAACACCAAACTCTTGCGCGACAAACGGGGCATCTAGCCAGCGTTTTTGAAAGTAGTCGCGAATTTGCAGAGTCGGCGCAAGCAACTGGCAGTAGCCCTTATCGGTTGAGACGATAGTGGCTTGATGGCCGCGTGCGCTTATCTGGCATGCGAGTGTGGCGGCCAGATCATCGGCTTCATTATCGTGTGCAGTCAGTGAACTGACATTGTGCTGCGCAAAGGCATCTTGAAATTGGCTAAGTGCGGCTGCCAGTGCATCAGGCATCGGTGATCGCCCCTGCTTATAGGTTGGCAATAGCTGATGTCGCCAGCCGCTGAGCCGCTCTGGAGAGTCAAATACGGCCACTGCATGTGTTGGCTGAGTGTGTTGCAAGAGGGTGCTAAGGGCACTGTTACACTGTTCGATGCAGCGCGGCATATCGACCGGTTTATTGCCGCTGTCGTGTACGGCATGAATACGCCGGATGAGATTGAGCGCATCAACGACCAGTAAGTGAATCGCCATGAAAAAGTACCATCGGATCAGGAATAATATCCGATGGTACTGAGCTCGCGCGGTGAGCGCAAATTACGTCGGCAGAATATCAGGTGATGATTTCATAGCACGGAGCGTAGGCAGTAGAGCCCGGTAGTTTCATCCGGTGCTGCTGAACAAAGCTTTCTAGCAGTTTATCCATCCGGCGCATCAGGGCTTTATCACCGTCAATCTGGTACGGGCCATGTGCGGCAATGGCCTGCAATCCTTTCTCTTTGACGTTACCCGCAACAATGCCGGAGAACGCCTGACGCAGGTTTGCGGCCAGTGCTTCAGCCGGTTGATCAAGGTGCAAGTTGAGCTGACTCATGTTGATATGCGTCGGTTCAAACGGCTGCTGGAAAGCGGGTTCAATTTTTAGTGACCAGTTAAAGCTGTAGGCATCGCCGGTTTCCATGCGGTGCTCTTTAACGGCGGTCATGCCCTCTTTCATGATCTGCGCCACTTTAACCGGATCATCAATGACTATCTGATAGCGTGATTGCGCATCAGCACCAAGGGTTGCGCCGATAAATTCGTGCAGAGATTGGAAGTAGCTTTCGCTCTCTTTCGGGCCAGTTAAGACTATCGGCATCGGCTGGTGGCTGTTCTCTGGGTTTATCATTATCCCTAAAATATATAACAGCTCTTCGGCTGTACCCACACCACCAGGGAAGATAATAATGCCGTGTGCCATGCGAACAAACGCTTCGAGGCGCTTTTCAATATCCGGCATGATAGTCAGCTCAGTAACCAGTGGGTTTGGTGGCTCAGCGGCGATGATAGAAGGCTCGGTAATGCCCAGAAAACGGCCGGTTTTGATGCGTTGTTTGGCATGGCCAACCGCTGCACCTTTCATTGGTGCTTCCATAGCACCAGGGCCACAGCCAGTACAGATGTTCAGATCACGCAGACCCAGTTCGTGACCGACTAAACGGCCATACAGATACTCTTTTTCGTTAATGGAGTGCCCGCCCCAGCAGACCACAGTGTTTGGGTATTCACCGGTATGCAGCAGTTTGGCATTACGCAGCAGCGCAAACACAAAATTGGTGATGTGGGTGGAGTCGTGCAGATTGAGTTGGGTAATGTGTGAATTAAGTTGAGCGTTAACGAACAAAATATCACGCAGTACAGCAAACAAATGTTCGTGCAAGCCACGGATTATCTTTCCATCAACAAACGCAGTTTCCGGTGGATTGATCAGTTCAAGTTTTACACCGCGCTCACGGCGAACCACGTTAATGTCAAAATCGTGATGTTTTTGCAGTAAATCCTGACTGTTATCTGTGTGGCTGCCGGAATTTAATACCGCCAGTGAACAGTTGCGATAGATTTGATACAGCTCACTTGAGGCAGTGCGCTTTAACATATCAACTTCGAGTTGTGAGAGCTGATCCATAGCGCCAATGGGGTTGAGATGTGTAATCAAAGTGACTCCTTTCAAATAACAACGATCGCAGTGTACTGTTGGCTTGTTGAGGCCGAAATGCGGGCTGATCGTGCGTTTGGTGGTAATAACTTAACCCACCCGTGTGCTACACGTTAACGCGCTAAGGCGCATATGCCAACTCTCAAAATATGAAGATTTGATTTCTACCTTGATTTTTTGCCTGATAAAGTGCTTTATCGGCACGTTCAATCCAAGTATTGATGCTGTCGGCATCCTGCAAACAGCTAGCGCCCAATGATACTGTGATGGTGACGTTATCATCACGGAATTTGAATGGTAAGTGCTGAATTTTCTGCCGGATCTCTTCAAGTTTCAGAGTGATCTCAGCTTCCGTGTAGTCAGCAATAATCAGTGCAAACTCTTCCCCACCGTAACGGGCGATAAAATCAGTTTCACGCAGTGATTGCTGAATGGCGCGGGCGATAATTTTCAGCGCTTTATCCCCTGCTAAATGGCCGTAGGTATCATTGAGTATTTTAAAGCAGTCAAGGTCAACCATGACAAACCATAAGGGCTGCCGGTAGAGCTGCCAGCGTTTATATTCAAGATCTTGCCGTTCTTGCAGTGCCGCGCGGTTATACACTTTGGTCAAGTGATCTAAAAACAGCCGATGTTGCTGATCGAGTAGGCGATTTCGGTAATCGGTAGTCTGCTCAAGAATGGTGCAGAGTACATTTTCATTACTTTGGATACGCTCAATGGTGGCATGCATTTGTTGGCAAAGTTGCTGATGCTGCTGTGTTTGTTGCAGCAGTGTCTGCACGGTTTGCTGAATTTGGCTACCTGAAAGTGTTTCTGGTTGTTCGAGCGTATTGAGGGTGTTTTGCATCTCTTGATTTAGGTGTTGCATATGGTGGTGATCAAGATAGGCATGTTCAACCGATTTATTCATGCTCTGGTGTAGCATGCCCAGATCATCATTCAAGCTGGCGAGAAAACGGTGTGAACTGCGTCTTTCGCTGCGTGTTCCCTGCAATATCAGTTCAATAATGTCAAAACTGTACTGAATCAGCTGGGCGGCATCGGTACCCATCAGCAGATGATTACGGATCTCAAGCAGCCGCTGACCTATCTCTGCATCAAAGTCGAGTTCAGAGATCAGGTGTTGCAGTTCATCTGAGACCTTTTGCTGGATATCCAGCGTCAGCGTAGTGTGCGAGGGCTGCTCAGTATGTTGCTCACCTAGCGCTGCCAGCATGCGTACGGCTCGGCTAAATAAGTGCAGAATACGCTCAATACGCAGTGTGAGATCGGGTGTCTGTTGTGTGCTCAGTTGCAGCACCGCATCTTGTCGTAATTGCGGTGAGAGTACAGCGGTTGTTTTCAGGCATTCGGCGGCCTGCACGATGCCTTCGTTTAGCCGTTGCTGTTGGGCGACCCGTTGCTGGCTGAATTTGAAGGCTAACCGCTCAAGCAGAGCCAAACGCGGGATCATCAGCGATGTTTCTTTGGCGCGATCAAGGTCAATCCGGATATCGATTAAAATGCGATCCAGCTCGCTGTCAGCCCCCTCTAGAGATTGGGTAACACGTCCGAGCACGCGCCGCAGTAATTCGCTTTCGCGCGCATGTTTACCCGATAGCCGCTGGTAGCTCTCTTCGAGCTGCGCTAATTGTCGGCGCAAATCAATTTCGCTATCCATTCACGTCATCCATTGCTTGATCCTATCATTGCCTGATCCCACTCATTTGGCACTATAAATACTCACGCATAGATTGCACCAGCTTGGTGCTGCCAATTATCAATGTTGGCTGCGCATTACTGCGTATTATCGGCCTCTTCAGATTTTTCTTCAGGGTGGATGTGTGACTTTATGTGTTCTACCGCTGACCAATCAATACTGTACTCTGGTTGTGAGTGCAGTACCTTAACCAGCCCGCGTCGGATAGCCTCAATGCAAGCTGTGTGTAAATTTCCCTGAAAACAAGCTGGAGTGGCCCGTTGAATCGGCATCAAGAAAACCCAGTTATCTCGTTCGCTGCGCAAGTTGAGATCGTTGGCTGCACACAGGGCCAGTTGCAAGATATTCAGCAATTGTGGCAGGTTTACACCAGAGGTAGCCCGCGGCAGGAAAGGGTACTGGCATGCGCCAATACTGATACTGCCCTCCGGCGCGTTGTACCCAGAGAATTGCGTAAATACTGACAAAATAGCGGTACAAAACTCTTCGGGAACAGTGTTACCGCGCTCACCGTGTTGCCGCTGAATATACAAAAATGTGCCGTCTCTGACCTGAAAAATCTGCCCGTGATCATTGAGTATATTATTACCGAGCGTATTGCGTAGATACTGCCCCAACTCAGCTTCTATTTTGTTCGATTCAGTAAAGTCGACTTCAATTTTTTGGCTCAACTCTGACAGCCAATGCACATGAATAAAGGCCACGTTTAAACGCAAGGTGGCAAACGGGTCTGCTAGGTCTGTCTCAACAGCCGTTGTTGATGCTTGTGTTGCCATCGCTTGTTCGCACAATGTCAGCGTATGTTGTAACTGCTTGGGCAAGCGAGCAGACATACAGCGCTGATTGGGTAATCCGCTGCGCGGGTGCAAATAGTAGTTTTGACGCACCCGTTTAAGGGTGGTGCGCAGTGCCGGTGTGAGTACCAAGAAGTAACAAGTCACACCCAATAAAACCAAAATAATACACAAGAGTACCCGATTAAATTTTTGTGCTTCCTCTTTTTGTGCGCTTATTGCGTGATAGTTGGCATTGAGTAACTGTTCAGTGTTGATTTTAGTGACCAACTTCTCACGTTGTTCGAGTGTTTCAGTATTAAGGAACAGATGCTGTTTTTGAATTTGATGTAGTAACGTGATTTTTTTGTGTAGATAGATATTTTCTTGTTTATATAATCCTTTCTTCTTATATGCATTAGCAAGTAATCCGTATGCATACAAGCGAGTATTCAACTCAGATTCAGGCACTTTCGCAATAGCCTTATTGATTAAATTCAGGGCCGATTCAATGTTGCCTGAATGTAATAACCAATCACCCTTAAGCAGTAAAAATGCCGGATATAGCTCTTGTGCATTTTTATCTTCGTTTAAATTTTGTTCAACCTGTTTAATGTACTCTGCCGCTTTAAATGATTCATTGGTGTTTAAGTATATATAGCCAATCCCAATTTTTATTCCAATCAACTTACTTCCGTTGGGCAGTGAATTCTCTATATCCATGGCATTGAGATAATTGACTAAAGCCAAATTCAACCGATTCTCCATCCGGTGAATATGCCCCATCAATTTTAAAAGCGTGGCAAGAGAGGCCTTATCTTGTACCGCTTGATAAAAATTAGCAGATTGATTGGCATAGTTAAGCGCTAACGAGTAGCTACCAAAAGAGAAATAGAATTGGGCAAGTTGCAACTGTGTTGCAGCTAACAGATCAGGTTGGTCAAATTCCATCGCAAGGCTTAGCGCTGTAATTAAACTTTCTTGAGCTAGATCACGCTCTTGTTCAAGTAATTGGAGTTGGCTGGCAATCAGATAATAATGAATACGTGATGAGGGATATTTCATCACAGGAAGTAATTTTTGCGCGCATAACAACTCATTTTTAGCATATTGCAGGTCATCATGGCTAGGTGAGCGCAGTAGTGTATCATTGAGCGCTATTTTTGCTTGTAATAAATGATAACGCACTGTTGCATCTGTTGTGGAGTCAAGTGAGTCTGGCAATGCAGCCAAAGCTTGTAATTCTGGTAATGCCTGTTCTTTATCGTGTGTAAATTGCCAAATTAATTCCGCCTTGGTTAGCCGGGCGTCAACATAAATAAGATCATGCTGTTGATTCTTTGTGCGCAAAATCACACTATTGATTATATTCATTGCCTGCTTATTATCACCTAATTTGGCAAATGCCCGGCTTTTAAGCAAACAGGAATATAAAATATTCTGTTGGTGTTGTTTCACAGATTGAGTATTTAGGTTGCGAATTGTTGTGCTGGTTGACAAATTACTGTTGGGCTTATTTAAATATTGATTAATGCGTTCAATCGCCAATTGAGGCTGTGTCTTTAATAACTGCTCAGCATCCAGTAATGGCTTGTCCGGTTTTTCAAAAGGAATTTCAGTTAACACAATTGCATGGGCAAGTGAAAACTGCATGAAATATAAAGAGAAAGCGAGAAGGCAGCGTATCACAATCATTTCGTTCTATTATTGTAGATATTTTACTTTCTAAAATTAATAGCCGCAGTGTAGCGTATGCGGTACGTGAAACCAAGCGTACCGCAAATAATTTAGAGTATTATTGACGTGGTAAGCGAATATTAAAAGAAGAGGGCACTTCCCAATTAGAGCGGAATGGGTTGATATCTAACCCGCCACGCCGCGTATAGCGGGCAAACACCGTTAAGCATTCAGGTGCACAGAAATGTTGAATGTCAGTAAATATACGCTCAACACACTGTTCATGAAATTCATTATGATTACGAAATGAGATCAGATAACGTAATAATTTCTCGCGATCAATTCGTTTTCCACGATAATGAATTTTTACCGAGCCCCAGTCAGGCTGATGCGTGATCAGACAATTTGATTTGAGCAAATGGCTGACCAGTATCTCCTCAACCACAGTATCATCATGCGGGTTTACTGCACCCTGCAAATATTCGGCATCAAAATCATAGCGCTCAATCGTAATATCTTGCTCATCAATACACTCACCGCCGAATGAACCGATCAGCTGCCCCTCATACTGAGCCAGTCGGTGTAAAACTACCTCAACATTTGCCTCTGCACAGGCACTCAGATCGTGCTGTAATCTTGTCTGAACCTCATCCCAATTAGCAAATTGGCTTTGATTAAAACTGTTCAGATACAACTTAAAGCTTTTTGATTCAATCAGATTGCGGCTCGTTGCCGGAACACGCACATCACCAATAGCCACCTGTGGTCGGCCCTGTGCATTGAGCCAAGAGAGCTCATATAGCGTCCAGAGATCCTCACCGTGAAACGGCAAACTCTCTCCCAATGCTAAATCATCACGGTTTAGCGCCCGCGGAACGCCCTGCAATAATTCAGGTGAATAGTGATCACAATAATTGGTTTTTTTACCCAATGTCAGTGCTGACAGTGCCGGATCCTTATCGTATTTACTCATTACATCTGCTCTGTGTCAGTTACAATCACATGCAGTGTAACCTAAATTTAGAGTAAGATAATGCCTCTACCAAACACACCAAACATGTCGCAAGACAACGCATCAGCCAGCGCACCACAAAGTGCACAAGCACTGATACATTTTACCGACCGTTACCTGCAACACTGGCAGACCGAGCAGCAGACCCTGCCAGAAAGTGAAAGCCTGCTGGGAATAGCCTCACCCTGCATTGCGCGTACCGCAGAAAATAGTCTCTACTGGCAACCGGTTCGGCCTGGTATTCACAGTGAAAATCCGGTACTTCAGCCTGTAGAACAGGCACTTAATATCCAGCTTCGCGCTGAAGCCCATGCCTACTTCTCGGCCCAGTTTGCCGGTGATATGGCTGCACAGTGGCAAGGAAACCCCCTGACCCTGCTGCAAATCTGGAGTCATGATGACTTTCCCCGCATGCTGGAAAACCAAATTGGCCATCTTGTTACCCAGCGGCGGCTCAAACAGAGCCCGACCCTGTTTCTTGCCCTGACTGACGACGACATGCAGATCATCTCACTGTGCAACATCACGGGCGAAATTTTGCTTGAAACCCTCGGCACCGCCCAGCGCATCCGTCTGGCCGACAATTTGTCTGATTTTCTGGCCGGTTTAACACCACACATTGCCGTACTCTAAGCCTAGCTCTGCTGCAATGCCGCCACAGCACGTTGTAATGTTGCAACGTGCTGTTCAAGTACCCGAACCCGCTCCGTCAGCTCAGCAACACCTTGCGCCGGTTCTGCCGATTCAACATTTTCCGGCAACAGCATTTCCTCGTGCAGCGCATTCGCCTTATCCTTTGCCAGCATATTCACAATCACCGGTAACGGTACTGGCGTCGACAAACGCCCCTTAATTAATGCAACTGAAGGTGTTTTTCCCTCACGTTTTAACTGCAATAAAACCTGTGCTACCTCGTTCATTGATTCTCCTTGTATCGGTGTTTTAGTTATCACACCGGCGGTTTAGCGAGTTTTGTATACAGGAACATACAGCGGTAAAAATCAGGTCCACCATCATCCCGGTTTGTATCGTATTCAAGCATACTTGTAAGGGATATTAACAGCACAGAGCGGCATATATCGCCCCCCATTATTCATACTGATTTAGCACATTGTGCGCAGTGGGTTGACTTACATCAAAACATCAACGGATATTTATCAGTGATAAGCCATGCATTGTGTGCGATATATCCTACAACTGCTGTAAGACAACAAATAAAAGATTTGAAAGGTTACATCGCTATACAAAAAGCTATATCTATATAATTCAATGCATTAGTTGAAATGTACTGAATTGAAATCGAATACATAATACATATAAAATCAAATAGCGCCTTGTGGAAAAATCAGGGAAAGGTAATCTTAACCACGTCGACAGGATGCGGCACTGCAGAAATGCAAAGCAACAAGGACACGCCAAGGATTACGGCGATGGCGTCAGGATGACCCATCAAGAATTCAGGATGAATTCACCGGAAATGGATGTCTGAAAGGAACACTTAACAGCAATGTTAAGGCCATCAACAGGATGCTGATGGGTTAAGGATGACACAGGACACACGTCAGGATGGCGTGCAAGGAACAAGCCTCAGGATGAGGTTACGGATAACTTCAGGATGAAGTCAGGGACACCTCCAGGACGGAGAAGTGAGTCGATTCAAGGATGTAAGCGACAGCGCAAGGAATGGCACAAGGAAGATCGTCAGGATGACGAACGGACAGCTTCACGGATTGAAGAACAAAGGACAAGCCCGAGGATGGGGTGAGTTTCAAGGAGTGATGCAGGGAGCACACTTTGCAGCAGGATAAGCTGTAGCTAGACCTGAGGGGGTATCGCAGTGCGGTACCCCTTCTTCTATTCCGTTTACGTTTATTCTCACTTCTGCCTGTTTTATATTGCGGTATTTACCAAGATGTAACAGTCACATCAATAAAAACACATCATGTTCTCTTTTTTTGCCTTAAAGCACCCTCTGTTCACGGTGTGTTAACCGTAAAAACAACGCATAAATAAACATTTTGTGCTACATAAGTCATTAAATCCTCAATTTTCCTGTTTTTGAACTTGACAAGTTACCGGTAACTCTCATTTTTAAAATAGTCAATGTCTTACTTTTGTGTAGGATATTTCTTACAAAGACTGTGGGAATATCCCTATAATGTGTGTAAGTACTCAAAAAGAGTTATCTAGGTAAACTATTTAAAATCATGTAGTTATGTAAAGTTGGTCAAGAAACATTCTGAAATAGTTATTTTCATCTTGTGATAGAGGCATTGAGCTAAGCCTGTAAGCGGGTATGATTACTTCATCGAAACGAATTCGATAGTCTTTAGGAAAGCAGACTTTCTCAGGAAGAGAAGCAAAAAGGATTACCCCGTAAGGATTCGGGTGCGCTGACAGGATGTGAGCGATTAAGGACGATGCAAGGATACACTTCAGGATGAAGTTTAGGATGCTGCCTCAGGATGAGGAAGTGGACGCTTTAGGATGAAGCTTAAGGACACCTCCAGGACGGAGAAGGATATCAGACATGAAGTCTGGTAGCGCAAGGATGGCTCAGGATGACACGCCAGGATAGCGTAAAGGACAGCCCCACGGATGCGGGGATCACAAGGAACACATCAACGGATTTGATGCTTATCACGGAGTGATGCAGGGAGCACCTGTGCAGCAGGATAAGCTGTAGCAAGACCAGAAAGGGATGCCGGAAACGGTATCCCTTTCTCTATTTTGTATTTTTGTTTTGTGTCAGTGCAGTTTTTTATGCAATTTAAGCAGGGCATTGACCAGTGAGTCAGGTGCCTGTTTTTGTTGTAACAGCGTAAAAATTTGCTGCCGTAACAAAGGCTGGGTGATCACTTCAGGATAGAGTTGTTCAAACAAGCTTGAGTTTCCCAGTGCCTGTAAATAGGGCTGTAACAGTGCCGGCGAATTTAACCGATGCGGTAAGCGGGCTGTTAATACAATTAACCATGCATCGGCATTATCGTGCTGTAATTGGTGCTGTATAAATGTCTGCTGCTCGTCAGAATCAGGTGCATATGCCAAAGCCCGCAGCAGTAGCAACTGATCATCTTGTGTTGCACTGCGGGTTAAACGTGCAAACAGTATTTCGGCTACCTCAGCACTGATCTCAGTCTGTTCAAGACATAAACACAGTGCCTGCAGTGGAACACTCGGCATGGCATTGATAGCCCGGCACAGCATGATCTGGTGCTGATCCGTACGATCGCGCGTGATCACCTCTGCCAGCCCCTGCAACCCCACATCCTGCCACTGCTGCCAGCCCATCTCACCAGAAAGATAGCGTTGTGCGGGCAGATAAAAACGCGAAGGTGCTTGTTGATGCGTGTATGACAAGCGTGCATGAAACATCGCCATTCTCTCAGGGCTTGGTTGCCAATGCTGCGGATGTTCAGCAAGCGCTTTTTTATCCTCTTCGTTAGGGGTTTTCTCTAGCTTATTACCCAATGTGCGCTGTAACAGGCGAGCAAAACGCGCACACTCTTCGGGAATCAGCATGCCATTTTCATCGAGTGACAGCGTTAAAAACCAGATACAGGGTTCTGTTGTGTCAGTAGTTTTTGCTTGGCTATCACCCGATGCTGGTTTTTCAGAAGATAAACAGAGATTGGCATGCGGCGTACAGATCAGTGCCAGTCTAGCCTGTCCGCGCAGCGGATAAGGGTAAGGCCGCTGCTGATTTTCCAGTAACGAAAAGGTGGATAACGCCAGCGAATGCGGGCGGCGACCTAAATCGTAAAAGGTTGCATTCACATCGGCAAAGGTCAGTAGTTCGGTCAGTGCAGCTGTCATGACGGGGTATCTGCTCGGGCAAGTTAACGTTAAAGGCTAAATTATAGGGAGGATAACGGTTCGGTGATATGCTTGGCCGCCCTTTTTTAACCTAGAGGTGATGATGGATCGCTATCAACATGCATCTTTATTATTAGACAATATTCAGCAAGCACTGGTTACGCTCGATTTATGGCAGGTCATGCCGCCTGAGGCTGCTGCGTTTAAAAGCACCGAGCCGTTCAGTATTGATACCATGTCAGCCGAGCAGTGGTTGCAGTGGGTATTTGTGCCACGTATGCAGGCGCTGCTTGATGCAAAAGCCCCTTTCCCTGCGCGTTTTTCGATTACACCTTATGTGGAAGAGGCGCTAAAAAACCATCCACACATTTCCCTGTTATTAGCTCCATTGCAGGAGCTTGACCGTCTGTTTACGCGAGAAGCCTGATGCCAGAGTCTGTACCGTTGAATCCGTTAACCTCCGCCGATCTCCCTGATAGCGTGATCTCCTCTGAATCAGAAGAGAGCGAAGCGTTTAATACGCCCATTGATCCCGATATTACCCTACCGATTTTGTATCAGGATGAGCACATTATCGCGATAAATAAACCGGCAGGGTGGCTGGTGCACCGCAGTTGGCTTGATCGCCATGAAAAAGTGGTCGTGATGCAGACGGTACGTAATCAGATTGGCCAGCATGTTTTTACCGTGCATCGCCTTGATCGCCCCACATCAGGTATTTTGCTGATGGCACTGTCGAGTGAGGTTGCACGCACGTTATCCGGTATGTTTGAGCAGCAGCAGATAAAGAAAACCTATCATGCGGTGGTTCGCGGCTATCTTGAAGGTGAAGCGGTACTGGATTACCCGCTGGTGGAAGAGCTCGATAAGATCGCCGATAAATTTGCTAGCCAAGAGCGAACCGCACAACCGGCCGTTACGCATTATCGCGTGCTGGCGAAAGTAGAGACCCCGTATCCGGCAGGGCGCTATGAAACCACACGTTACAGTTTGGTTGAACTGAAACCTGAAACCGGCCGGAAACATCAATTGCGCCGCCATATGGCCCACTTGCGCCACCCGATTATGGGCGATTCAAGCCACGGCGATTTAAAGCAAAACCGCGCCCTGAAAGCCAATTTTGGTGCTGGCCGTTTGATGCTGCATGCTAGTGAATTGATGCTCAATCACCCTGTAACGGGTGAGCCATTGCACATCACAGCGCCGTGGGATGAAACATGGCAACACTTGATGCAACAATTTGACTGGTCTGTGTAAGATCCTGTGACGTAATCGACTTGCACAACACCCCGCAACACGGCAGGATGGTTGAAATACCTAACAAAAGGAAACTGCATGGCCAGGGTGGGGATTTTTGTCGGAACTGTGTATGGAAACGCGCAGCTGGTTGCCGATGAAGCCGAACGGATTTTACGTGTCGCCGGACACGATGCGAACATCTATGAAGAAGGGTCGCTCGAAGACTGGCAACAATACTTGGAAGCCGTGGTGTTGGTGGTCACCTCAACCACTGGGCAAGGAGATTTGCCCGATACAATTGCCCCGTTATACCTCGCTATGCAAGATACCGGATTGTGGCAACCTAAATTGCGGTATGGCGTGATAGCTCTTGGTGATAGTAGCTATGAAACCTTCTGCGGTGCAGGTAAGCAATTTGATACACTGCTGCATGAGCAGGGCGCACAGCGGATACAGGAGCGTCTAGAGTTGGATGCTACCTCCCATCCTGAACCTGAGCTCACCGCTCGTGAGTGGATTGAAGCTTTTTCACGCGCAATCTAAATGCCACAAAAAACCCGCAACGGCGGGTTTTTTGTTATCTGCACCGCTGAGTTTTAGCGCGCTGAGTTCTATCGTGTTACGTTCAGCCTTGTGGAGTTTGGTTTTATTGGGTTGTCCTGATAGGGTTATCCGGTACAGTGTTTTATCCTGCTAATTGGGCTTTTCTCCCTCTTTTTTTCCCTGACTGCTGCTGTTTTCTTTTTAACCGAACCGGTTTTCAGATTGGTGTTACTGAGTATTTTTACCGGTAATAGCTGTCATCTGTTGAAGTCATTGCTGCTACCATTGGTACTCATTACTATTGGCTGAATCGATCTGACGCTTGTTTTTATGTCGGTAACGGTGCATTTATAATATAAAAACGTGATCACTGGCACGTTATTGGGTCTGCACTTGCCGTTTTAATGGCGACTCTGAGAAAATGATTCCCTATTTCGTGTTTTGTCCTTCCGCCCTGCTAATTTTCAGGAGTAGAAAATGCCTTCTCGCAAAGAACTTGCTAATGCCATCCGTGTACTGAGTATGGATGCCGTACAAAAAGCCAACTCGGGTCACCCCGGCGCTCCTATGGGAATGGCCGACATTGCCGAAGTTCTGTGGCGTGATTTTTTAAAGCACAACCCGACCAACCCTGCATGGGCTGATCGCGACCGTTTTATCCTCTCTAACGGTCATGGTTCAATGCTGATTTACAGCTTGCTGCACCTGAGCGGTTACGATCTCTCTATTGATGATTTGAAGCAGTTCCGTCAACTGCATTCACGCACCCCAGGTCATCCTGAATATGGCTATGCACCGGGTATTGAGACCACCACTGGCCCGTTAGGTCAGGGCATTACCAATGCGGTGGGCATGGCAATGGCGGAAAAAGCGCTAGCGGCACAGTTTAACCGCCCAGGCCACGACATTGTTGACCACTTCACCTACTGTTTCTTGGGTGATGGCTGCATGATGGAAGGCATTTCACACGAAGCTTGTTCACTGGCCGGTACACTGGGTCTGGGTAAACTGGTTGCGTTCTATGATGACAACGGTATCTCTATCGATGGTCATGTAGAAGGTTGGTTCACTGATGATACCGGTATGCGTTTTGAAGCGTATGGCTGGCATGTTATTCGTGGTGTTGATGGCCACAATGCAACGGCCATTAAAGCGGCGGTTGAAGAAGCGCGTGCGGTGACGGATAAGCCATCACTGATCATCTGCAAAACTATCATTGGTTTTGGCTCACCAAACAAATCCGGTTCGCACGATTGCCACGGTTCACCATTGGGTGACAAAGAAATTGCCGCAGCACGTGAGTTCTTGGGCTGGAAAGAAGAGCCGTTTGTTATCCCAACGGATATTTATGCGCAGTGGGATGCCAAAGAGCAAGGCACAGCGAAAGAGCAGCAGTGGGATGCGCAATTTGCCGCGTACCGTGCCGCATTCCCTGAACTGGCCGCTGAGTTTGATCGTCGCGTAATCAAAGGCGAACTACCAGCTAACTGGGCTGAAGCATCTACACAGTTCATTGAGCACCTGCAAGCGAATCCGGCGAAAATTGCCAGCCGTAAAGCATCACAAAATACACTCGAAGCATTCGGTAAATTGCTACCAGAGTTCATGGGTGGTTCTGCTGACTTAGCGCCGTCTAACCTGACCATGTGGTCTGGTTCTAAATCGCTTAGCGGTAACGATATGGCCGGTAACTACATTCACTACGGTGTGCGTGAGTTCGGTATGTCAGCCATTATGAACGGTATTGCACTACACGGTGGTTTCATTCCTTACGGCGCAACTTTCCTGATGTTTATGGAATATGCCCGTAATGCCCTGCGTATGGCAGCGCTGATGAAGCAACGCGCTATTTTTGTCTATACCCATGACTCTATTGGTCTGGGTGAAGATGGCCCGACTCACCAACCGGTTGAGCAAATTGCCTCTTTGCGTCTGACACCAAACATGAGCACATGGCGTCCGTGTGATCAGGTTGAATCTGCAGTCGCGTGGAAATATGCCATTGAGCGTCAAGATGGCCCATCAGCACTGATCTTCTCTCGTCAAAATCTGGCGCAGATGGATCGTAACGCAACGCAACTGGCTGATGTTGCTCGCGGTGGTTATGTACTCAAAGATTGTACTGGCACGCCGGAGCTTATCTTCATTGCAACCGGTTCAGAAGTTGAGCTGGCCATGCAAGCGGCTGAACAACTGACTGCTGAAGGCCGTCAGGTACGTGTTGTTTCAATGCCGGCAACCGATGTGTTTGATAAGCAAGATGCTGCTTACCGTGAATCTGTTCTGCCAGCGGCGGTAACTGCGCGTGTTGCTGTTGAAGCTGGCATCGCCGATTTCTGGTACAAGTATGTTGGTTTTGGTGGTCGTATTGTTGGTATGACTACCTTCGGTGAGTCAGCACCGGCTGAACTGCTGTTTAAAGAGTTTGGTTTCACTGTAGAAAATGTGGTCGCAAAAGCGAAAGAGATCCTGTAATTAACGTGATGTTAATGACAAAAGCTTGCCGTTATCGCCTTGCATGGCGGTGAGCTTTATCCTGTATTTCTCATCCCTATTTTCAACAAAGAGCTGCCTTAGGCAGCTTTTTTTGTTTAGAGAATATATTTAGGGAAAACCACTTTTAAGGAACACCGCATGGCAATTCGGGTAGCAATTAATGGTTTTGGCCGTATTGGTCGCAGTATTGTTCGAGCCTTGTATGAAAGCGGTAAGCGTGAGCAGATTCACATTGTGGCAATCAATGAGTTAGCCGATCCGGTTGGCATTGCACATTTACTGCAATATGACTCCACACACGGGCGTTTTTCTTGCTGTGTGCACGCAGAGGAAGAGACATTATCGATAGAAGGTGATACGATTCAGCTATTACATATCCGTGAGTTAGCGCAGTTACCGTGGGCGCAATTAAACGTTGATATCGTGCTTGATTGTACCGGAAAGTTTGGCAGCAGGGCTGACGGTGAGCTGCATTTGCAAGCCGGGGCGAAGAAAGTACTTTTTTCGCATCCGGCAGATAATGATATTGATGCCACCGTTATTTATGGTGTGAACCATACCCAGTTACGTGCCAGCGATAAGATAGTCTCGAATGGCTCTTGTACCACCAACTGCATCGTACCGATTATCAAGGTGTTAGATGATGCGTTTGGTATTGATTCCGGCACGATTACCACGATTCACTCGGCCATGCATGATCAACCGGTGATTGATGCCTACCATACTGATTTACGTCGGGCACGTGCGGCAAGCCAGTCAATTATTCCGGTAGATACCAAACTGGCAAAAGGCATTGAACGGATTTTTCCGAAATTTTCCGACAGATTTGAAGCTATCGCTGTGCGAGTGCCCACAATAAATGTCACCGCGATGGATTTAAGTGTGACATTGAGCACGGATGTGAAAGTTTGCAACGTAAACGAGGCCCTGCAACGGGCGGCGCAAACCGCATTACATGGTATAGTTGACTATACTGAAGCACCTTTAGTTTCGATTGATTTTAATCACGATAGCCATAGCGCGATTGTGGATGGAACACAAACCCGTGTCAGTGGGCAGCGGTTGGTAAAAACGCTGGTCTGGTGCGATAACGAGTGGGGGTTTGCCAACCGAATGTTGGATACCACACGCGTTATGGCAGAGATAGGGTTGTAAACGATACTGATTGTTAACGTGTAGATATCGGCAAAATAGCCACAGTGTTTGGCACTATGATGACTTTTACCGTCTGCATTTAAAATCTTCATGGAATTAAAAAGAGGACTCACCATGTCTGTTATTAACATGACTGATCTGGAACTGGCTGGAAAACGTGTACTGATCCGTGCTGACCTGAACGTACCTGTAAAAGAGGGCAAAGTGACCTCTGATGCACGTATCCGTGCTTCTCTCCCGACCATTGAACTGGCCCTGAAACAAGGCGCATCTGTGATGGTCACGTCTCACTTAGGTCGTCCGACTGAAGGTGAGTACAACGAAGAGTTCTCTTTACTGCCTGTTGTAAACTATTTGAAAGATGTACTGGATGCACCTGTGCGTCTGGCAAAAGACTATCTTGATGGCGTTGATGTTGCTGCCGGTGAGCTGGTGGTTCTGGAAAACGTTCGCTTCAACAAAGGCGAAAAGAAAGACGACGAAGCGCTGTCAAAGAAATATGCAGCACTGTGTGATGTTTTTGTGATGGATGCTTTTGGTACTGCGCACCGCGCACAAGCGTCTACCCACGGCGTAGCAAAATTTGCCCCTATCGCTTGTTCAGGCCCGCTGCTGTCAGCAGAGCTTGATGCACTGGGCAAAGCAATGAAAGAGCCGGCTCGCCCGATGATCGCTATCGTTGGTGGTTCAAAAGTATCAACCAAACTGACCGTTCTTGAGTCACTGTCTAAAATTGCTGATCAGCTGGTTGTCGGTGGCGGTATCGCTAACACCTTTATTGCTGCGGCAGGCCACAACGTGGGTAAATCCCTGTGTGAAGCTGACTTGCTTGATACAGCTAAGAAGCTGGCGGCCGAGTGTGACATTCCAGTAACCACAGATGTTGTTGTGGGTAAAGAGTTCTCTGAAACGACTCCAGCCACCATCAAAGCGGTGAGCGATGTTTCTGATGATGACATGATCTTTGATATCGGCCCAGATTCTGCAGAAGTGCTGGCTGAGATCATCATGAATGCGAAAACCATTTTGTGGAACGGCCCAGTGGGTGTGTTTGAGTTTGACCAGTTTGCAAAAGGTACGGAAGTTATCGCACGCGCAATCGCTGCGTCTCCGGCATTCTCTATTGCAGGTGGTGGCGATACACTGGCAGCTATCGACAAGTTTGGTATTGCTGATCAAGTCTCTTACATCTCTACCGGTGGTGGCGCTTTCCTTGAGTTCGTTGAGGGTAAAGTACTGCCAGCAGTCGCTATGCTCGAAGCACGCGCTAAAGCGTAATATTACCGACGGGAGGCAAATGCCTCCCGCTCTTTGTGGCTGACTATTATGAATAGTCAGCACAAACGTCTTATTGATTCAATCACGGCTGACGATACAGGACTAGGAACATGTCTAAAATTTTCGATTTCGTAAAACCAGGCGTTATCACTGGCGATGACGTACAGAAAGTTTTTGCAGTTGCAAAAGCGAACCAATTTGCTCTGCCTGCGGTAAACGTAGTAGGTACTGACTCTGTTAACGCCGTACTGGAAGCTGCAGCGAAAGTTCGTGCGCCAGTGATCGTTCAGTTCTCTAACGGTGGTGCTCAGTTCTTCGCGGGTAAAGGTCTGAAACTTGAAGGCCAGCAAGCCGCGATTCTGGGTGCAATCACAGGTGCGCAACACGTTCACGCTGTTGCTGAAGCCTACGGTGTGCCGGTTATTCTGCACACTGACCATGCAGCGAAAAAACTGCTGCCATGGATCGATGGCCTGCTTGATGCGGGTGAAAAGCACTTCGCACAAACCGGTAAGCCACTGTTCTCTTCTCACATGCTGGATTTGTCAGAAGAGTCACTGGAAGAGAACATCGACATTTGCTGCGAGTACCTGACTCGTATGGCAAAAATGAACATGACTCTGGAACTGGAACTCGGTTGCACCGGTGGTGAAGAAGATGGCGTAGACAACAGCCATCTGGATCAGTCATCTCTGTACACCCAACCAGAAGATGTGGCTTACGCTTACGAGCGTCTGAGCGCAATCAGCCCACGTTTCACTATCGCTGCCTCTTTCGGTAACGTACACGGTGTATACAAGCCGGGTAACGTGAAGCTGACTCCATCTATTCTGGATGCTTCTCAAAAATTCGTATCTGAGAAATTCGGTCTGCCAGCAAAAAGCCTAGACTTCGTATTCCACGGTGGTTCAGGTTCTACGGCAGAAGAGATCTCTGAATCTATCAGCTACGGCGTAGTGAAAATGAACATCGATACCGATACCCAGTGGGCAACATGGGAAGGTGTTCTGGGTTACTACAAAACGAACGAAGCTTACCTGCAAGGTCAACTGGGTAACCCAGATGGCGCTGATAAGCCAAACAAAAAGTACTATGATCCACGTGCATGGCTGCGTGCTGCACAAAGCACCATGATTGCTCGTTTGGAAAAAGCATTTAAAGAGCTGAACGCGGTTGACGTTCTGTAATTTATTGCCTAATTATATTTAATATTAAGCCACTGTTTTTCAGTGGCTTTTTTTTGTTTACATTTTTCTTTTCGCGCTGATTTTGGGTCTGTAAATTCAGTAGTAAAACCTATTTATGCAGTGTAGCTGTGGGAAAAATAACCATAATTTATTTTACGGTATATTCATTTTTCTGATTTGTCTTATTGCATATCGCGTTATATCCGTTTACTTTTCCTTCCTTCAACAGCCCATGAATTTGGCAATATTGCCTGTTTAGCTTACTATGTGCGGCTTGTTATTTTTGTTTTTATACGTAATGCGACTTACACTGGTTATTTAAAATACCTGTTTTTATCATGTTCTGATGTCATCATGAATGAAATAGGTTTACGCCGTGCCATTGTATTGGGCGCATTACAATAATATTTTTGTGATAAACAGTGACAACACAGAGGAAATAGAATGAAGCCGACCGAACCTTTAAATCCGCTCGATCCGCTTGATGTGGTAGACACTATTCAGCACGCCGGTAACTGGGTTGTTGATAATCAGGGGTTACTGATTCAGTATGCCGTTAACCTTGTCGCTGCATTTTTAATCTTTATTTTCGGCTGGTTGGTGGCACGTATTGTGTCAAACACCATCAACAAACTGATGCTGAAAAAAGGTATGGATCGCGCAGTCAGCCATTTTGTGCGCTCACTGGTGCGTTATGCCATTATTGTTTTCACCCTGATGGCTGCGCTCGGCCGCTTGGGTGTTGAGACCTCATCAGTTATTGCGGTTATTGGTGCGGCAGGTTTAGCGGTAGGTTTAGCGCTGCAAGGCTCACTGTCTAACTTTGCTGCCGGTGTATTGATTGTGGGTTTCCGCCCGTTCCGTGCCGGTGATTTTGTTGATCTGGGCGGTGTATCCGGTACTGTTGAAAGCGTACAAATTTTCTCTACCATTATTTGTACCGGTGATAAGAAAACGGTCATTATTCCGAATGCGGCAATTATGAGCGGTAAGATTATTAATTTCTCTTTGGAAGAGAATCGTCGTGTTGATTTGCTGATTAGCGTAGGTTATGAAGCCGATATTGATCAGGTAAAAGAGGTATTAGCTTCGGTCGTTAATGCTGATGACCGTATTTTAGCTGATTTAGGCTGTACAATTCGTATGATGACCATGGGTGCATCGTCATTAGATTTCGTGGTTCGCCCATGGGTTAAAAATGCCGATTACTGGAATGTTTATTTTGATCTGATGGAGAATATTAAAAAAGCGCTTGATGCTAATAATATTAATATTCCTTATCCGCAAATGGATGTTCATGTTCGTCAGCAAAATAAAATCGGTGAATAATCGTTCACCAAAACAATGGCTGATACGGTGAGTTATCCGTATCGCCAAGATAAAAAAGCGCCCACAGTGGCGCTTTTTTATTGGATGCCGCAAAATAAACTAAACCCGCCGAAGCGGGTTTAGGAGGATACAGAGTATGTGGCCGTTTTTATTCGGCTGCGTAGCCCTGTTCCGGTAATGGTTTACCGTCCATCCAAGCTTGGTTTTCCTGATAGCTTAAGCGGCCATCAAGATACCAGTTAATCACCAACGGATAGCTGCGGTGTTCCTGTTCCTGCACCCGCTGAGCAACCTCAGCAGCCGTGTCATCTTCAAAAATCGGTACTTGTGCTTGCAGAATGATCGGGCCGCCATCGAGCTGCTCTGTCACAAAGTGAATGCTGGCTCCGTGCACGGTATCACCTGCATCAATGGCGCGTTGATGCGTATTCAGTCCGCGGTATTTTGGCAACAGCGAAGGGTGAATATTCAGCAGCTTGCCGCTGAACTGTTGTACAAACGCACTGTTGAGTACACGCATAAATCCGGCTAATACCACCAGATCTGGCTGATAGCGGGAAACGGCTTCAGCCAGTGCAGCATCAAAGCTGTCACGGTCGGCAAAATCACGCTGGCGCAGAACTTCGGCCGGAATGTTAGCTGACTGTGCGCGTTCAAGTGCGAAGGCATCAGCGCGATCGCTGATCACTGCAGTGACTTGACCCTGAATACGGCCAGACTCACAGGCATCAAGAATAGCCTGTAAGTTAGAGCCATTGCCGGAAGCTAAAACAACGATATTTTTGGATGACGAATGCATTAACGGATAACCACTTGTTGTTCATGAGAAGTTGCTGTCTCGATAATACCGATTTGCCACGCTTTTTCACCTGCTGATGTCAGAATTTTTAGCGCATTTTCAACTTCAGCCTGTGGAAGGGCAATAATAATGCCGACACCACAGTTAAATGTGCGGTACATTTCGTGCGTAGAGACATTACCGTTCTCTTGTAACCAGTGGAAAATGGCCGGCCATTGCCAGCTACTCTCATCGATCACCGCTTTGGTATTTTCTGGCAGAACGCGTGGGATATTTTCCCAGAAACCACCACCGGTCAGGTGGGCAACGGCATGCAGATTGGCTTGTGCAATCAACTGCAATACTGAACGAACGTAAATACGGGTAGGTTCAAGCAGGTGATCGGCCAGCGGTTTGCCCTCGAGCTCAGTGGTCAGTGGGTCTTGTTCGCTAACGGCCAAAATTTTACGCACTAACGAATAACCGTTTGAGTGCGGGCCACTGGAAGCCAGCGCAATGAGGGCATCGCCCGGCTGCACTTTGCTGCCATCAAGGATCTCTGACTTTTCAACAACGCCGACACAAAAACCGGCGACATCGTAATCTTCACCGTGATACATCCCCGGCATTTCAGCGGTTTCACCGCCAACCAGTGCGCAGCCGGAAAGTTCGCAGCCTTTTGCAATACCGGTGATTACCGATGCGGCAGTGTCGACATCCAGTTTACCGGTTGCATAATAGTCGAGGAAAAACAGGGGCTCTGCACCCTGAACAATCAGATCATTAACGCACATGGCGACCAGATCAATACCGATAGTGTCGTGGCGCTTAAGATCCATCGCCAAACGCAGCTTTGTACCCACACCATCAGTGCCTGAAACCAGAATCGGTTCGCGGTATTTTTGGGGAATAGCACACAGTGCCCCAAAACCACCCAATCCGCCCATAACTTCAGGTCGGCGGGTTCGGCCGACAACACCTTTGATCCGATCAACTAACGCGTTACCTGCATCAATATCTACACCAGCATCTTTGTAGCTCAGGGAGGTCTTGTTGCTCACGGGGATTCCTCGCGGTTTAGTCCAAGGTTTAAACTAGGCGCGGCTATTCTACCAGCGAAGGCAATCGTTTGCGAGGTGTTGCGTAAAAAGCCAGCGAAACAGTTATCAAGATGTAAAAAGAGTCGGGAAGTGGTGAACTTATGCGCAATTAGACAGCGTTTGCTACCGTAGTGCGGCATTTTCGGTGTATAATCCGTCGATTTTATTTCAGGCTGGTGTTAAGGAGTAAGGCGATGAAAGTTGTTGAGGTCAAACATCCTCTGGTGAAACACAAACTGGGGTTGATGCGTGCAGCTGAGATCAGCACTAAGCGTTTCCGAGAACTGGCATCTGAAGTCGGCAGTCTGTTGACGTATGAAGCAACGGCAGATCTGGAAACCGAGAATGTTACCATTGATGGTTGGTGCGGTAAAGTAGAAGTTGAGCAGATCAAAGGTAAGAAGATTACCGTTGTGCCCATTTTACGCGCCGGTTTAGGGATGATGGATGGTGTGTTAGAACACGTGCCGAGTGCCCGTATCAGTGTTGTTGGTATCTATCGGGATGAAGAGACGCTAGAGCCTGTCCCTTACTTCCAAAAATTAGTCTCTAATATTGAAGAGCGTTTGGCACTGGTGGTTGACCCTATGCTGGCAACCGGTGGTTCAATGATTGCAACGATTGATCTGCTGAAAAAAGCCGGTTGTAACAGCATTAAGGTGCTGGTATTGGTTGCGGCACCAGAAGGCATTGCTGCGCTGGAAAAAGCGCATCCAGATATTGAACTGTATTGTGCATCAGTCGATCAGTGTCTAAATGAGCAGGGCTATATTATTCCTGGTCTGGGTGATGCGGGTGATAAAATTTTCGGCACTAAATAAGGTTTTCTGACCTATTGCCATCAACGCCGCGTAATGCGGCGTTTTGCATTTTATCTTTCTGCTGTGTGTCTTTGTATCCCTATAAATACTCTTTTGGGTTTTTATATTCTTGCCTTTATTTTTTGTCTTTTATTTTTTTCTTTCCCTATTATTTAATACTTTTCTTTTTATGGCGTAACAAAGACAGATGATGTTCGTGCCCGATTGCGCTAGGCTGTGACTCTGTTTTGGGTATTTTTATATTCGTTTTTGCTGTTATCAATGAGGTCGACAGGTATGCAGATCAGAAATCTTTTAGCCGGCGGGTTACTGCTGTTCACGGTGGGTGCTCAGGCTGCCGAAATGGGGGATTTTTATCAGGTGCGTATACCGGTCAGCAGTGATCAAATCTCTGATGCCGAACGTGTTCAGGCATTAGACGATATGCTCATTCGTTTCAGTGGATTGCGCACACTTCCGGCAACGCCGGCCTTGAGAACGGCGCAGCAACAGGTGCAACGTTATATCAGCCAAAGTAATATCAGGAATGAGAACGGGGCGCGTACGGTTGATATCAGTTTTGATCAAGGTGGTATACAGCAGCTTGCACATGAGCTGGCGCTACCACAGTGGAGCAGTAACCGGCCAACGTTGATGTTGTGGTTGGTGGATAATCAATCCGGCAACGGTAATGCGGCACAGCGGATCATGCAAGATCAGGAGTACTCGGCAGCCCGTGAGCAGATCCGCGTGGCGGCGATGGCGCGTGGCATTTCAGTATTACTGCCGCTGGGTGATCTTGACGACAATATGGCGGTAACGCCTTCTGATGTGCAGGGATATTTTATCAAGCCAATTGCGCAGGGCAGCGAGCGTTATCAGCCTGATGCAGTTCTGGTGGCAACACTGAATACCGATTCACTGACATGGCGACTCTATGATGGCAAACCTGAAACGCTATTAACGGCGATGCCTGAAGCTCCGGCACACACGCTCACTGGTGCGCCTGATCAGACCGTTGCCGAGATGATCCAGCAAATTGCCGATATTTATGCGCAAAAATCAGGTGATGCGCTTGGCGCAGGTGC
>NZ_JBOFRH010000238.1:0-7668 GCF_051650925.1 Plesiomonas sp. | reverse complement strand
AGTTAGGTTCAATTCTGAAGCGGAGTTAGCCGTTTTCATGCATACAACGGCTCATCAACTGTACGAGGTTCAGCCTCTGAATCTGCTGACTCAGATCTCATTTTATTATTCCCACCCTTTTGGGTATTTGTATCAAGATCAGCATCAGGAGAAGTCTGTTCTGGCGATACAGCAGGCATGGTTGCAAGCCGATTTTTTACCGCATTCGCAACCGGTTCAACATGGGCATGATTGGTATGGCGGAATTGACTGATCACCGCAGCAAGACGATCGCGCATACGAAACTCGACCTTCGAAACATGCTCACTAACTTGAATATCACCACGCTGTAAAGTCGATTTTGCCCGTAAACGCCAGCCGCGTTCACTAATCTCTTGTGCGCCATATAATGACTCTACCCACTGTAAATCAGCCGGATGCAGCATAAGTAACGGCTGTTCCGCAGCAATGGGTAATGCTTCAATCGCCTGACGCACCGTATCTAACAACACGGCCGGATTCTGGATAACTTCACAGTGAGTCACCTCTTCGGTCAGCGTCACCAGCATGTCAACCAATTGCAGCTCAAGTTGCTGTTCAATATCGCGTAGCGGTTGGTGCAGTGCGGCAATGGCCTGAATCAGCGCATTTACCTGTTCGCCGATGTGTTTCTGCCCATCATCGATACCTTGCTGGTAGCCAAGTTGCTGACCTTTTTCAAGGCCCTCTTGCTGGCCTTTTTCAAAACCAGCCTGATAACCTAGCGCTTCACCGGCCAATTTGCCGGCGGCCAACCCCTCTTCGTGGGCGGCCTTTTGGATCTCAGCCAACGCTTCGGCAGTAAGGCCGGGTACGCAGATCTCTTCCTCTTCGCTAACAGGCGTTTCCCAGCGTACAGTTCGGTTGTAACCGAGCGCATTCAGCGTCTGTTCATCTACCGTTTCTTCACTGTAATCGGGCAGCGGCCATGCGGAAAACCGATCGGCAGTTCGCGGATCAGCACGCAAATAACGAGCAATCGGGGGCTTATCCATTGGCGTACCTCACGTTAGATAAACTGGTCACCATTGCCAGGACTATTGATTGCAATCTCGCCGGCATCGGCCATCCGGCGAACAATCGCCAGAACTTCTTTTTGTGCCACTTCAACATCGGCAATCCGCACTGGCCCCATGGCATCAAGATCTTCACGTAGCATATCGACTGCACGCTTAGACATATTACGGAATACTTTCTCACGGATATGTTCATCGGCACCTTTCAGTGCACGTTGCAGCACATCACCGGCAATCTCACGCAGCAACAGTTGAATACCACGGTCTTCGACATCCATTAAATTGTCGAACACAAACATCAGATCGTGAATTTGCTGTGCCAGCTCTTCGTCCTGATCGCGTAGTGAATCCATCAGCGGCGATTCGATAGCGGTATCGAAGTAGTTCATGATCTCGGCTGCCGCCTTCGGGCCGCCAATCTTGGCTGATTGGGCACCGGCTTGACCGGCGAACTGTTTCTCCATGATGTCATTAAGCTCTTGAAGTGCTGCCGGTTGAACTTCAGTCAAATTGGCGATACGCATCATCAGATCAAGCCGAACGCGCTCAGGGAACTGCGACATAATATTTGCCGATTGATCCGGTTCTAAATAGGCCAACACAATAGTCTGAATCTGCGGGTGCTCGTGTTGAATAATGCTGGCAACCTGACGCGCATCCATCCACTTCAGAGTATCGAGGCCCTTTGAGCCGCTCGACATGATGATTTGATCGACCAAATTACTGGCCTTATCTTCACCGAGTGCGGCCACCAGTGCGTTACGCACAAAGTCATGGCTGCCCACACCAATGCTGGTGAATTTCTGAATGTCATCAATAAAACGGCGATGCACTTGTGCAACCTGCTCGTGACCGGGATCAAGTGTCACGGCCATTTGCCGCCCCAGTTTTTGCACCTGTTTAGGTTCGAGTTTGCTTAAAATGCTACCGGCATCCTCTTCATTCAGGCTGAGGAGCAAAATGGAAGACATCTCTAATCCCGACATGCTGTATGCGGGTAACGCCGCTTTATCCGTCATTATTCTCTAACCAGTATTTAATCACTTGGGTGGCCAATTCTGGCTCATTAGCTGCCAGCGCACGCACCGCTTTGACCAGATCCTCATCACGGTGCAGGTTTGGCAATTCCAGCATGCTGCCGATAGATAAGGTGCTATCATCCAGATCACTGCTGAGCAGTTTGAGTTCATCTTCCTGCAGCAAATCACTTTCAGCTTCATCCTGCAGTTGCTTATCCAGTTTCGGATTTAGCAGTCGTTGCATCGCTGGGCGCACCAACACCAGTAACAGCACAATCATCACTAGCGCGGCCGAAAGATAGCGTACACTCTGACGGAAGTTTTCACTTTCCCAGAACGGAGGTTCGGTAACTTGTGCCAGTGCATCAGTAGAAGCAAATGGAACGGAGACGACCTCTAGCACATCACCACGAGTAAGATTTATCCCCAATCCGCCAATCAGCAGACGACGTAAATTCTCAATTTCAGCATCATTACGCGCGACCCGTACAGGGTTGCCTGAATCAGGTGCGGTACCCGGCTTGTAGTCAATCGCCACCGAGACACTCATGTTTTTTACCTGCCCGCTGGCCTGACGGGTGTGCTTAATTGTGGTGTCGACCTCATAATTACGGGTAGACTCTTTGCTGAAGTTTCCTTCAGTAGTTTTATCCCCGTTTTGCAGACTTTTCACATTTTCCGGAATTGCAGAATCAGCCGGAGGTTGATTACTCAATGCACCGGGAACACCCGCGACACCCCGCCCACGATTGACATTTTCGCGATTAAACTCACTGCGCATGGTCGGGTTAGCTTGATCAAACTGCTTTTGGGTTTGTTCGGTTTGGGTAAAATCAAGTAGTACGCCAACCTCGGCGGTATACGCCCCCATGCCCAGTACGGGGATCAGAATTGAGTCAATCTTTTCACGTACGGTTTTTTCTTGTTGGCGTTGTAAGTCAAATTCTCGGCGCTGCGCGACCATACTTGGGTCTTGGCTGCCGGAGTTAAGCAAACGGCCGTTTTGATCGGTCACCGTCACACGGGTATTACTCAGCCCCGGTACGGCTGAAGCGACCATATCAACAATGGAATCAACCTCTTCCTGCGTTAGGCTTCGGCCAGCACGTAAGGTCACCATCACACTGGCGCTGGCTTTGGCTTCCTCACGGATGAAGACACTTTCACGCGGTAAAGCCAGCATGACCTGTGCTTTTTGAATATTGCGGATCTTCTCTATCGCGGAAGCCAACTGGCGTTCACGGCTTAGCTTCAGGCGCTCACGCTCTAAACGCTGTGAAACCCCAAACCCCATGTCCTTGAGCAGAATATCGTCACCCTGATCTTGGGTTTGATTCAACCCCGCACGCGTTAGCATCAATTTGGTTTTCTGATAGGTATCTTGACTGATTTTAACGGTGTTGCCCTCTAGCGTATAAGGGACTTTATTCTGATCAAGGAAGTCGAGCGTCTGTACCAGCTCTTCGTTATTATATGTACCTAACGGGCGTAACTCAGGTTCTTTTGCCCAAAAAAAAGCAAATATTATCAATGCGATACAAATCGCAACCGCCACGACTAAAATTAGCTGCCGCAACCAGTCAACCTGTGATAAAAATTCAAAACGTGATGATCGTTCGCCCAAATCAGGATTTTGCCCTGTGCTGTCAGTAGTAATCAGGGTTGCTCCCGGTGCTGCTGCCAATGGTGTGTTTGACTCTGCCATATTTCAACCAATAGCCGTTAAACTGGCATGCTCATGATTTCTTTATAAGCTTCAACCAGCTTATTACGTACCTGCACGGTCGCTTCAAACGCCACCGAGGATTTTTGTCCCGCAATCATCACATCTGATAACCCGACCGTTCGGTCTCCGGCATCAAAACGCGTGGCTTGTGTATTGGCACTTTTTTGCAGCCCGTTAACATGGTCAATCGCATTTCCTAACAGCGCCGAGAAATCTACCGCACTGCTTTGTGCTGTATTGCTTACTGTCACTTTACCCGCAGAACCTGCTGCATCAAGTGTCATGCTTCGCATCTCTTGCTGTATCGCCGATAACTCCATGCTCTTACCCCACATTAAAACGCCACAAAAACCACTACATTTGGTGTAACAGGCTCAGTTATGCAAATTAGATACCAGATTAATTTCGGGTAGGAAGAAAAGCATAATAAAACCGGAGTCACAAAAACGCGCGCATAAAACAACAAGACCACCTAAATGAGGTGGTCTATGGAATAACCTTAGAGGTCACGATAGAATTAAAAACTACGGTAAAATTAGGCGACAGAGCTCTCTTTATTCAAACCATATTTACGCATTTTTTCAACCAACGTAGTACGGCGCATACCCAGCATATCAGCCGCTCGGGCAACTACCCAATACTGAGCTTCAAGTGCCTGACGAATCAAATCTATCTCTAGTTCAGAGAGCATCTCTTTGAGGTTCATTCCCTCAGGAGGTAGTGATGCTTGATAACTTTCTGTTTCGATAGATGCAGGTGCAACAGCCACATCATCAGGAGCAATACTCACAGCTTCACTGAATATTTCATTAAGTACCGCACGTTCAAGCATATCCTGCTCATCACGCTCTTGCGCTGTAGGTACAGACAAACCCTTATTTACCACATTATCCTGCGGAGAACTCTTCTCTCGTGGAGAACGGCCTGCACCCAAATAATTTTTTTCGTGTACGTAACAGTCAGTATTTGGCTGGAAATCGGGTACATCAACACTGCGGTATTTAGCTGGAAGATGACTAACATCAATCAGCGCGTCAGGATACAAAATCACCAACCGCTCAGTTAAGTTTGCCAGTTCACGTACATTTCCCTGCCACGGATAAGCGCACAGTGAATGTAAAGCCCGTGGGGTAAAATGTACACTTTTTGCCCCTTCCGCCGTCAAGCGCGACAGTAACTCTTGTAACAACAGAGGAATATCTTCTGCCCGTTCACGCAGCGCTGGCACATCAATCGGAAACACGTTCAGCCGGTAGTAAAGATCCTCACGGAACTCACCTTTGGCGATCATCTCTTCAAGATTCCGATGAGTTGCCGCTATCACCCGGACATCGGCTCGCAACGTTTTATTGCTGCCAACCCGTTCAAAACTGCGCTCTTGCAGCACCCGCAGTAATTTCACCTGCATTGGCATCGGCATATCGCCGATCTCATCTAAAAACAGTGTGCCGCCTTCGGCCAGTTCAAAGCGGCCTTTACGGGTGGATATTGCACCGGTAAACGCCCCTTTCTCATGCCCAAACAGCTCACTTTCAAGCAATTCGGCCGGAATAGCACCGCAGTTAACCGGCACAAACGGGCCGCTACTGCGTACCGAATGATAGTGAATATTACGGGCAACCACTTCTTTTCCGGTACCCGATTCACCGAGGATCAGTACATTCGCTTCCGTTGGAGAAACCTGTTCAATTAATCGGCGCACATGCTGCACTGCATGGCTGCGCCCGACAAGGCTGCGGAACAAGCTATTTTTACGGGTAATTTGCGGGTAAGACGCTAAATGCCGTCCAGTAAACTCATAGCAGTGGCGTAATGCTTCTGATAGTTGTGCGTAATTGAGTGGCGCACATATATCACCTATATGATTACTGCCGGTGTACGTATCTAGTTCGTGTGATGCTGGGCTAGAGGAAAAAAATACAATGACCGGAATATGGTGATGAACGCGCAGAAAATCGACCACTTCTTCACGTCGATGAGTATCAGAAATATGGCCTAGCAGACAGCCAGCCCAGACATGCGACTCTGCGAGAGACGGATTTACTTCGCACGATGATACAGTGACACTATCTTGACCAATAAAGTCAAAAATAGCTGTCAACATTGTGCGACGATCAAAATCGTCTTCAATCAATAAGAATTTCTGCAATCCAGGCATGATATGAGTTTCTATACACCATTAACGTTCATACTTTAATAATTGATAACTATATCAATATACCCTTATGCAATAACATGTATTAACTGTTTTGTCCCTATTTTCGTAATGCATTCATTTAAAAATAGGCTTAGTAAAATTTACATAGTTTGAGTCTAAAAAAGACTAATATTGCATTTGCGAGATAAATCTCACTTAAAATCTAATTAATAGTTGCAAAACCAATATATTTAACAGCAGCTAATCGTTCATTATACATTATATTTCATAGATAATACAATAGTTATGCATAATTTAATAACATCACTGCTCAATAATCAACTATCGCTCTATTATTATACACAATTCAACGGCCATGCACAGTTCAATGATTATACATAGTGCAATTCAGCGGGGATGCTTTCCCATGCAATTTTAATTTCAGTTAATAATGCCATTACTTCATCAAGGGTTTTAGCATCATTATGAATATTCGCACTCAACAACTGATTTTGCATATATTCATATAATTTTGCTAAGTTTTTTGCTATATCACCGCCTTCGTCTTCTGATAAACAAGCCTGTAAATTGGCGATAATGTCCATTGCCTTTCCTAATCGCTCACCTTTTACCGCAATATTGCCCATTTGCATGGCTGCCTTCGCTTGTACCAAACGCTCTATTGCACCATTAAGCAACATTAAAATAACTTTATGTGGTGACGCTGACTGTAACTGACTGTCTACTGAGACCTTTTTGTACGCTTGTAATGTTCCGCGCATAGCATGACCCTCTTATTATGTATCATCTTTACCACATTAATTTAACTTAACGTGGTATATATTAAAATGTTAAATTATTACCTGATGCATTTATTGTACGCTGATTGCTTGATATGCCTTTACCCCTTTTTGGGTTCTTTTATGTTGAAATAAAGTTAACGCATAATATGCCCGAGCCTTTTGCGTACAAAAAAGCAACGACTCTGTTAATGAAAGTAATTGCTTTTTATGTTCTACCGATAGATTAGGTAACATCTCCTCAAGCATTTGTTGCCGTTTAGATAATAGCGCATGAATATCTTCCGGCTCAGGATCTGCCTGCTCCGAAAATAGTGTGCGTAATTGTTCATCAATATGCATAATTTGTGTCAACATATTACCGACCTACTTTTTACACTCTATTTGTTTATAAAACACTCAATACGGTATTCATCTGCTGCTGCATTTGTGTCACTGCCGCATCAATAGCATTAAACTGATTAGTCATTCTGATTTCAAAATCACTCATCCGTTTATCAAAAGCCTCTTTTTCTTTGCCTAATTTGCGCACCTGTTCATTTAATGCTTTATCTTTCTCGGTGAGTGAACCGGTTGCGCCGACAAAGTCTTTCATCAAATTATCGAGTTTACTGGCAATACCGTCATTTTTATCAGAGAAAAATGCACCGACTTTAGTAAAATTCTCTTCGAGCGCCTTATCGAGCTTCTCATCATCAATTTTGAGCTTACCATCACGCTCGGTACTGATGCCGATATCCGCCAGATACTTCACACTGCCTTCAGCATCTGAGGGGCTAGTCATGATTTCACGCATCTGCACCATCAGATTACGAACAAGACTATCACCCGTTAGTGGTGCTGCAGTACTGGTCTCTCTATTGTATTTGGTCAGTTCATCAGTAATATCAATGATACTGTTGTACGCTTCAACAAATCCACTCAAGCTGCTCTTTACTGCACCATTGTCATA
>NZ_JBOFRH010000237.1:0-3321 GCF_051650925.1 Plesiomonas sp. | reverse complement strand
TGAGGATTTTCAATAAATTAAAATCAATATAAAACAGTGTAAAACATCACTCTATATTCTGAATCTGCTCACGCATTTGTTCGATCAGCACTTTCAGCTCAATACCGCTGGCGGTGACCTCGGCATTGATTGATTTTGAAGCCAGCGTGTTGGCTTCACGGTTAAACTCTTGCATCATAAAATCTAAGCGGCGGCCAACGGCTTCGTTCTTTTTCAAAATCGCGTGCGTCTCTTTTACGTGCGCGCCCAGACGGTCGAGCTCTTCGGCTACATCTAAACGTTGTGCCAGCAAGACCAGCTCTTGTTCAAGGCGATTGCTGTCAACTTGCACCTGTGCCTCTTCCATTTTGGCGATCAGCTTGTCGCGCTGCCACTGCAAAATCTCTGGCATGTGCAGTTTTACTTTCTCAGCTTGTTCTTGAACGCCCTGCAAACGCTGTTCAATCAGCGCCTTCAGTGCTGCCCCTTCGCGTTCGCGGGCAGCGACAAACTCGTTCATCGCCAACTCAAAGCCTTGCATTAACTCTGTCGAGATGGCATCTAAGTCTTGCTCTGCGGCGGCAATCACCCCCGGCCAGCGCAGCACTTCCAGCGGGTTAATCTCGCCTTCGCCACTGGTCTGTTTTACCCACTGAGCAGCCGCCAATAGCTGGCGCGCCAGATCTTCATTCACACTCAGCGTGCTTTGTGCCGTTGGGTTAGCTTCAAAACGCAGCGCACATTCAACTTTACCGCGGGTTAAACGGTGACGAATACGCTCACGCAGTACCGGCTCAAGTGAGCGGAACTGCTCGGGTAAGCGCAGGTAAGTCTCGAGATAACGTTGGTTAACGGAACGGATTTCCCAAGCGGCGGTGCCCCAATCGCCCTTAATTTCTTGGCGGGCGAAAGCTGTCATACTACGGATCATGCGCGTGCGTCTCGTAATGAGTATTAATGTGGAACGATTATAACGCAGCTGAGTGTCTCTAGTCAGTGCAATCTCAGGTTGGAATTAGGAATTGTCCGGCGAAATCCGTATAATGCGCGGTCAATTGTTCCCGTAAACCGTGCCTTAATCCCGATCCAGGAGAACGTTATGCGCCCCGCAAACCGATTAGCTTCGCAAGTTCGCCCCATTACGATGACCCGTAATTACACTAAACATGCAGAAGGTTCTGTGCTGGTGGCGTTTGGCGATACCAAGGTGTTGTGTACCGCCACCATTGAAGAGGGCGTACCGCGCTTTTTAAAAGGGAAAGGTCAGGGCTGGATCACCGCAGAATACGGCATGTTGCCGCGCTCAACCCATACCCGTAACCAGCGTGAAGCGGCCAAAGGCAAGCAGAGTGGCCGGACGATGGAGATCCAACGTCTGATTGCCCGTGCACTGCGTGCGGCAGTTGATTTGAAAGTGCTGGGAGAGTTCACCATTATTCTTGATTGCGATGTGATTCAAGCTGATGGCGGCACACGTACTGCGTCTATTTCGGGTGCATGTGTGGCGCTGATGGATGCGATCAATGCGCTGATGGCCAAAGGCACGCTGAAAGTGAACCCGATGAAAGGGCGCGTAGCGGCTGTCTCTGTGGGCATTGTGAAGGGTGAAGCGCTGTGTGATTTAGAGTATGTGGAAGACTCCGCCGCAGAAACCGATATGAATGTGGTGATGATGGAAGATGGCCGCATGATTGAAGTACAGGGCACGGCCGAGGGCGAACCATTCTCGCATGAAGAGTTATTGAGTCTGTTGGCTCTGGCGCGTGGCGGTATCGATGAGATCCTCGCGGCGCAGCAAGCGGCATTGCAAAACGGATGAGTGGAAGCGGCATTGAAGCCGCTTTTTTTATATCCCCCGTCAGAATATAACGCTGTGCCATGAAACAGCGGATAGACTGACGGAGGTGTTTTGGTGGTTGATCATTTTAGAACGGATACAGCAGATGAAAGCATATCAGCGTGAGTTTATTGAATTTGCCTTGAGCAAGCAGGTCCTCAAATTCGGTGAGTTCACCTTAAAATCAGGGCGATGCAGCCCCTACTTTTTTAACGCCGGCCTGTTTAATACTGGCCGTGATTTGGCGTTACTAGGGCGCTTTTATGCTGCTGCCTTGGTGGATTCAGGGGTTGAGTTTGATCTGCTGTTTGGCCCTGCATATAAAGGTATTCCGATTGCGACCACGGCAGCGGTTGCACTGGCAGAGCACCATGACCGTGATGTGCCGTACTGCTTTAACCGTAAAGAAGCCAAAACGCACGGTGAGGGCGGAAACTTGGTAGGCAGCCCGTTGCTGGGCCGTGTGATGCTCGTTGATGATGTGATCACCGCCGGCACAGCCATCCGTGAATCGATGGAGATTATCGCCGCGCAACAGGCGACGTTGGCTGGGGTCATGATTGCGCTCAACCGCATGGAGCGTGGTAAAGGTGAATTATCAGCAATTCAGGAAGTTGAGCGTGATTACGGCTGTCAGGTGATATCTATTATCAATCTGCATGATCTGATTACCTATCTGGAAGAGCAGGTCGGCACGCAGCCTGAACTGGCTGACCATCTGGCCGCTGTTCAGGCATACCGCGCCGAATTTGGCGTTTAATCAGGCTTTGGTGGTATTTATTATCTGCAATGCTGGCCGTGCCAGCATAAAAATCCCCAGCGTTAGCAGATAGGCCGCCGTGAGTGTCGGCAGACCCAGCGGGGTAAACAGGCGGTTGAGTGCCGCCTGTACAATGACAGTCACAAAGGTAGCCAGCATCGCCAGCCAGATACGTGAATGTGTCGGTGAATAAAAGACTCGCCCGATCGCCAGCGCACTCAATACCGGTGAAAAACCGTATAAACCGGTCAGAATAGAGTAAGTATCTGCACCAAACAGTTGCGCCAGCGTGGTGGCTAGCAAGGCTCCGCCAAGAGTGGTCAGCGCCATCGCCCGTGAATGTACCGCAAGCCCCGCCAAAATCAGTAGCCCACTGGTAGTGTTGTTTAGTAAAAATACCTGCGCAATATTACGAATACTGGCCTGAAGTAGCATCCACAGACTGACCGCCGAGTGCGAACTGGGTACAATTGCAGCATCAAGTACGTGTAAATGTACGCCCGATAAATTATAGCCTGCCAGCAACAGCATCCAGCTAATCAGTACAAAAGGAGCAGTTGAACCCGGCACTCCCCAACTGCGCGTCATAGACTCCGCTATCGCACATTCCACAATCGGGCAGAGTATTGCGCCTAAAATCAGCAATACCCACATCAGTGCCGAGGGAATAAAAAAGGTGGTCACTGTGATCCCGACTAAAATACCGTTAAACCCGTGCAGACCCTGATCAATATCGGCTATTTTT
>NZ_JBOFRH010000236.1:0-1527 GCF_051650925.1 Plesiomonas sp. | reverse complement strand
TTTCTGGCTCGATCATCCAAAACTCAGCCAGATGGCGGGTCGTGTTGGAGTTTTCCGCACGGAAAGTTGGGCCAAATGTGTACACTTTAGACAGCGCACAAGCATAAGTTTCAACATTCAGTTGGCCTGATACGGTCAGGAAGGCTTCTTTACCGAAGAAATCTTGTGAATAATCCACCGCACCTTTGTCGGTCAGCGGTAGGTTTTCCATATCCAGCGTGGAAACACGGAACATTTCACCTGCGCCTTCACAATCTGAGGCAGTGATCAGTGGGGTAGAGATCCACAGATAGCCATTTTCATGCAGGAAACGGTGAACGGCTTGTGCCAGCGTGTTACGCACACGTGTTACTGCGCCCACAATATTGGTACGCGCACGCAGATGGCCCACTTCACGCAAGTATTCAATAGAGTGGCGTTTTGCAGCCATTGGGTAGGTGTCAGGATCATCAACCCAACCGAGCACTTTTACGTCAGTAGCGTGGATCTCAAAGGCCTGACCTTGACCCGGAGAAGCAACGACAGTACCGGTGACTTCAACCGAGCAGCCGGTAGTCAGGCGCAGCACTTCACTCTCGTAATTGGGCAGAGAATTGGCAATAACTGCCTGCAGAGGATCAAAACATGAGCCATCATAAACGGCAAGGAATGAGATCCCCGCTTTGGAATCTCGACGTGTTCGTACCCAGCCTTTTAGGGTGACTTCACTGTCAACCGCGGCCTGGCCACGCAATACATCAACGACAGGCATTACGCTCATACTATTCTCATACTCCGTATTTTTGCTTTTCTTAGGCACTGAATGCACCTAGCAAGGATAATTGCTTATGTTACCTGCCGATCCGCAGGACTCAAGCATAAATTCTGCGTAATTGTGTTCATCGGGTGAGTTTTTTCTATTTTCAGTATCTTTTTCTTCTTTACGATGAGGTATGGAAGGGGGCGTAGCGGTAAATATTACAAACTGAATTGTTTTTGGTGTTAAGTGTCGTTATTTTGCTATCGAATCAAATTTAAAGTCTGACTTTAATCATATAAATGAATTATTGTTTTGCTTTTGCACTTAATTTGTAGTGAATTATGCTGGATTAACTACCCATACCTCTTTCGGGAAAAGGTAAATTCAAGGATATAAGCACTCATGACTCGACACGATGCGTTGCTGCATTCATCGCAGGAAAATACAGTTTCTTCTTATTTTTCAGATCGCTATGAACAAGTTATGGCATGGTTTTTTAGCCGTGATCCCAAACAATGGCCGATTTATCAAGATCCGGGTTTGCAGCAAATTATCGGTTTTCGGCAAAAGCATTTAGCGCCTGCCGAACGTTTGGCCGCTTATCCGCAGGGGGCTGCCATGTTTGCGCAGATTGACGGCATGCGCCAGATCCAGCCACATATGCAGCCACCGAGTGCGGGCACAGATCCGCTACTGACATTTGCCGCAGCAATGTCAAAAGACTGGGAAAACCCAAGTTCAGTTGAAAACGTGATTACTATGCCCAGTGATCCGGCAGTATATGGCGC
>NZ_JBOFRH010000235.1:0-1054 GCF_051650925.1 Plesiomonas sp. | reverse complement strand
GCGCGTCATATACGGCATCCGTCTGCTCCACTTTGATCAGCGAACCTTCACTTGTACTCCGATCATGCTCAATCCAGTGTGTGTTGTCGTATATCAGCATTTTAGAAATCCAAAAAAACTTATTGTTTGTTTATATCCTAATTCTTTTTTTCTTTATATCTTATTTATCTTAGATCATGGGTACTGTGGGTAACCGTTAAAAAGCTAAGTGATTCAATACATTAAAAACTGCGATCCAAATAAAAACCGCCTGTTTAGTTAACGATCCACCCTTTGTTAGCAACGATCCACTCGTTGTTTAACTGACGATCCACTTCTGCTCCTTGAACGATCCACACTACGTTAAAAACGATCCATTCGTAAGTATCACAGCCTATAAACAGGTTATTGACGACGGTGTCCAACCTTTTCACCTTGGCGGCGGCTGCCATGTTCCAAGGTGCGATATGGGTGTGAATAACGCTGTTTTTTTCGTCAATTAAACGCGCTCTGCGAGCTTGTTGCTAGGTGTTACCGGCGTAGTCTAGCAGTTGCTCCGCCGGTGTGACATTTTTAATTTCAAAGTCATTGCTGATTGAACCGGCGGATTTGATGGCGGTCGCATTTTTGCCGGTGATTGGCGCGATTATGCCTCTGGTTGCGTGCAAAGCGTGGTGGCCGTTCGGTGCGTTAGCGGAGGGATCGGTGCATATCTGTGGCAGGATCTCTTGCGCGGGGTGATCCGCTGATGATTTTGGGCATTATTTTAACTGCGATCCGTCCGTAGCTATTCCGCACGATCTGATGTGATGACGAGCACGGCTAATGTCACTTTGATAACAGTAATGCATTGAGTTATAAGCATTATTATTTTTAACTTGGTGGGTTTCACGTATGGCAATGTGAAGTTGTTTGTAAATAATGGCTAAAACCAGCCCATTTCTCTGGTTTGTCATGGCGAGGGCTTGATGTGGATGTGATGTATTCCCTATCCCTCTCCATTTAATCGCGATCCATCCGACACTATTCCGCCTGTTTGTTCTGCAATATTCGTCAATTTGGCGACGATCCATCC
>NZ_JBOFRH010000234.1:0-9026 GCF_051650925.1 Plesiomonas sp. | reverse complement strand
GGATCTTAATGGTGATGATCACGATTCCTCTGTATATCTATGTTGCAGTTAGAAAACATAAAGCAGAAGAAGCTACCGCAAGTATTTCTTCTGACACACCAATAAAATAACTGTCTATTTTTACACAATAAGAGTACGTATCGAAAAGATAGAGTGATTCCTATTTATTTGAAACTTATTTTCTATCTATTATATCTGATGTCAGTGTGTGAAGGTTTACGAAAAAGCGATGTAAACTTTTTCGTGAGCCTCTGCTGACGACACATTAGGGGTTTATTATGTCGCTATCAATCAAAGATCAAAATACATTGGATAAATTTTGGGCCTACTGTGTAAAAAACCAATATTTTAACTTAGGGTATCCTGAGTCTGCTGATTTTGATTACACGATTTTAGAGCGATTCTTGCGTTTTTCGATTAATAACTGTGGTGATTGGTCTGAATATTGTAATTATTTGCTAAACTCATTTGATTTTGAAAAAGAAGTTATCGAGCATTTTAGCCATTTATATCAAATACCCTTTGATAATTGTTGGGGATACGTTACCAATGGTGGCACTGAAGGGAATATGTTTGGTTGTTATTTGGCACGGGAACTTTTCCCTTCTAGCCGATTATATTTCTCAAAAGATACTCACTATTCGGTAGCGAAAATTGTCAAATTACTGCGAATTGAGCACTGTATTGTTGAATCTCGCCAAAATGGTGAAATGGATTACGATGATTTAATCAGCAAAATTAAAGCGAACAATGAAAAGCACCCGATTATCTTCGCCAATATTGGTACAACGGTACGGGGGGCTATTGATAATATTAGTATTATCCAGCGCCGTATTGCTGAGTTGGGTATTGCCCGTAATGACTACTATATTCATGCCGATGCTGCACTAAGTGGCATGATTTTACCGTTTGTTGATGAGCCACAGCCGTACAATTTTGCTGATGGTATTGATTCCATTTCGGTTTCTGGCCATAAAATGATCGGTTCGCCGATTCCGTGTGGTATTACTATCGCGAAAAAAGAGAATGTAGATAAAATCTCTGTTGAGATTGATTACATTGCTGCTCATGATAAAACTATTACCGGATCACGTAACGGCCACACACCGATTATGCTGTGGGTGGCGGCAAAATCAATCAGCATGGAAGAGCAGCGCCGCCGAATTCAGCGTTGTCTAAATAAGGCCGAATATGCGGTTAAACGCTTTAATGATGCTGGGATCCCTGCATGGCGCAATAAAAATTCGATTACCGTTGTTTTCCCAAAACCCTCTGAATATGTCTGGAAAAAACACTGCTTGGCTATTTCAGGTGATGTTGCACACATGATCACCTCGGCACATCATCTTGATACTACCAAGATTGATGCCCTGATTGATGATGTGATCTCAGACAGTATGGTGATGGTGGTATAACGTTTTTTTATCCTTTCCATACAGTAAAGTTTTTACGGTAAAGCCCTGAGTTCTTTGCGCTCAGGGCTTTTTTGTGCGGTAAAACACACGTTTAATAGATAAAAATCATAATATCGGTCTGGATTGGCTATGAATTGCATAAGAAAAAGCCAATCAGACGGACAGATAGCATTTTTCTTGGAAGAATATGTCAAAATAGCGGCTTTCGTGCATGAATAGGTACTGCGTGTGTCTGAAGATCGTAACTTTGACGGCATTGTCGATAAATTTGCGCGCAATATTTACGGATCAGCCAAAGGCCGTATCCGTGAGGCCGTGTTACAACAAGACTTGGAAAAACTGCTGGCGACATTACCTGCGCGCCCGTTACGCATTCTTGATGCCGGTGGTGGTATGGGGCAATTGTCGCGTTTTTTAGCAGCGCAAGGCCACTTCATTACGCTGTGTGATATTTCTGGCGAGATGCTGGCGCAAGCAGAGCAAGCGGCACAGGCCGACGGCGTAGCACAGCAGATGCAATTTGTGCACAGCTCAGCACAAGAGGTGGGTAATCATTTAGCCGCTCCGGTAGATCTGGTATTGTTTCACGCAGTGCTTGAGTGGGTTGAAGAGCCTGTTGAGGTATTACAAAACCTGACAGATCTTCTGTTACCCGGCGGAGCATTGTCATTAATGTTCTATAACTATAATGGCATGCGTCACCACCACTTAGTGGGCGGAAATTTTGAGTATATTCAAGCCGGAATGCCGCTGAGTAAAAGAAAAACACTGGTGCCGACTCACCCGCGAAAACCGGAACAGGTTTATCAATGGCTGACAGACTTAGGTTTGCAGATTAGCGGCAAAACTGGTGTTAGAGTATTACACGATTTCCTGAGAGATAAATCTCATCGGGAGACAAAATTTGAACTGCTGCTCGAAATGGAGCAACAGTATTGTCGGCAGGAGCCTTACATTAGTCTTGGCCGTTACATTCATGTCATGGCCCACAAGCTTTGATGTGCACGTCTGCGGAATGTAAAATTTTAAGGGACATCGCATGAGTGAGTTTTCCCAGACCGTACCCGAGCTGGTCGCCTGGGCGAGAAAAAACGATTTCTCGATTGCGCTGCCGGTGGAGCGTCTGGCTTTTTTATTGGCTATCGCCACACTGAACAGTGAACGTTTTGACGGTGAAATGTCGGAAGGTGAATTGGTTGATGCGTTTCGCCATGTCAGTATTGCGTTTGAGTTGGCAACAGAAACGCTGACCCAGCGTGCGAACAATGCCATCAATGATCTGGTGCGTCAGCGTTTACTCAGCCGTTTTACCAGTGAACTGACCGAAGGGCAGTCAATTTATCGCCTAACTCCGTTGGGGATCGGGATAACTGATTACTATATCCGTCAGCGAGAATTCTCTGCACTGCGCTTGTCGGTGCAACTCTCTATTGTGGCGGATGAAATTCAGCGTGCCGCAGAAGCCGCTGAAGAGGGCGGCGAAGAGACGCACTGGCGGCGTAACGTGTATGCACCGTTAAAATACTCGGTTGCTGAAATCTTTGACAGCATCGATCTCACCCAGCGTTTGATGGATGAACAGCAGCAATCGGTAAAAGATGATATCGCCGCGCTGCTCAGCAAAGATTGGCGTGCGGCTATCACCAGCTGTGAGCTGCTACTTGACGAAACATCAGGGAATCTGCGCGAATTGCAAGATACCCTTGAAGCGGCCGGTGATAAATTGCAATCACGCTTATTGCAAATTCAAGATGCCACACTAAACCGACCTGATTTGAACTTTGTTGATCAGCTGGTGCTTGATCTGCAAGCCAAACTTGATCGGATTATCAGCTGGGGTCAGCAAGCCATTGATTTGTGGATCGGTTACGATCGACATGTGCATAAATTTATCCGTACCGCCATTGATATGGATAAAAATCGGATCTTTGGTCAGCGTTTGCGCCAGTCAGTTCGTGACTACTTTGACATGCCGTGGGTATTGTTGCATGCCAATGCTGATCGCCTGCTGGATATGCGTGATGAAGAGCTAACATTGCGTGATGAAGAGGCCACCGGTCTGCTTCCACCTGAACTCGAATACGAAAGTCTGACCGATCTCAATGAGCAGCTTGCTGATAGCATTGATGCTCTATTGATTGACTATCGGCAGCAGAATCGCCCGTTAGATTTGGGCAGCGTACTTCATGATTTTCTCCAGCGTTTCCCTCATGCTCGCCACTTTGACGTATCACGCCTGTTGGTTGATCACGCCGTACGGCTTGGGGTAGCGAAAGCTGATTTTGCCGGTCTGCAGCCAGAGTGGCAGGCCATTAACGACCACGGAGCCAAGGTACAGGCCCATGTCATCGATGAATATTGATCAATACATGCCGCTGCGTTTAGCGCAGGCACTGGCTAACCCGATTTTCCCTGTGCTTGACAGCATGCTGCGCTCAGGCCGACATATCGGATTAGACGATTTAGACAACCACGCTTTCCTGATGGATTTTCAGTCAGAGCTGGATGATTTTTACCGCCGTTATCATGTTGAACTTATCCGCGCACCAGAAGGCTTCTTCTATTTGCGCCCACGCTCAACAACCTTGATTGCGCGTAGTGTACTTTCCGCACTTGATATGCTGGTCGGAAAAGTGTTGTGTTATCTCTATCTTAGCCCAGAGCGCTTGGCACAAGAGGGCATTTTCACTGTTGCGGACTTGCATGATGAGCTGATGAATCTGGCCGATGAGAGCAAACTGCTCAAATTGGTGAACAACCGTTCAACCGGTTCAGATTTAGATCGCAAAAAACTGCATGATAAAGTGAACACCTCGATGAACCGTTTACGCCGCCTTGGTATGGTGGTGATGATTGGTGACAGTGGAAAGTTCCGGATCTCGGAAGCGGTATTCCGCTTTGGGGCTGATGTCCGCAGTGGTGATGATCCACGCGAAGCGCAGCTACGCATGATCCGTGATGGGGAAGCGATGGCCGCAGACAGCCTGTCTTTAGAAGATAGCCGTGACGATAACGCAGACAATAACAGCGAAACTTTCGTTGATGATGGCGAGGAATAATCGAATATGATCGAACGCGGTAAATTTCGCTCATTAACGTTGGTAAACTGGAACGGTTTTTTTGCCCGTACTTTTGATCTTGATGATCTGGTCACCACACTATCTGGCGGAAATGGTGCGGGTAAATCCACCACTATGGCGGCATTTGTCACCACCTTGATCCCCGATCTAACGTTACTGCACTTTCGTAATACCACCGAAGCGGGTGCAACCTCTGGTTCACGTGATAAAGGCTTGTACGGCAAACTTAAAGCCGGCGTTTGCTATGCCACGATTGATACGGTTAACTCACGCCATCAACGCGTACTGATTGGTGTGCGTTTACAGCAGGTGGCGGGGCGTGATCGGAAAGTGGATATTAAGCCATTTATGATCCAAGGCCTGCCCATGGCCAGTTATCCGACGGAATTGCTGACTGAAAAGCTCTCTGACTCACAAGCACGTGTACGCCAGTTGCCAGAAGTGCGCGATTTGGTTGATGGCATGGAAGGTGTGCAGTTTAAGCAATTTAACTCAATTACTGATTACCACAGCATGATGTTTGATATGGGAATTATCCCCAAACGTCTGCGCTCGGCGTCTGATCGTAGTAAGTTTTATCGCCTGATTGAAGCCTCACTGTATGGCGGGATTTCCAGCGCCATTACTCGCTCTCTACGCGATTATCTGCTGCCTGAAAATGTGGGTGTGCGTAAAGCCTTTCAGGATATGGAAGCGGCACTGCGTGAAAACCGGATGACACTCGAAGCCATTCGTGTCACACAGTCTGATCGTGACATGTTCAAGCAACTGATTACTGAGTCGACTCACTATGTTGCTGCCGACTACATGCGCCATGCCAATGAGCGCCGTCAGCACCTTGAAGCAGTAATGAATATGCGCCGCGAGTGGTTTGGTGCGCGCAGCGAGCTGGTTAGTCAGCAATACCGCTTGGTCGAAATGGGGCGTGAACTGGCCGAGCATCAAGGGGCAGAAAGCGATTTAGAAGCCGATCACCAAGCTGCCGCCGATCACCTGAATCTGGTGATGACAGCACTGCGTCAGCAAGAGAAAATTGAGCGCTACCGTGACGATCTCGATGAGCTTTCAATGCGTCTGGAAGAGCAAACGGAAGTGGTTGAAGAGTCAGCCGAGCGTCTGGCCGATGCCGAAGAGCGTGCCGAAGGCGCAGAGATTGATGTTGATGATCTGAAATCACAATTAGCTGACTATCAGCAGGCGCTTGACTCACAGCAAACCCGCGCACTGCAATATCAGCAGGCAGTACAGGCGCTTGAAAAAGCCCGTGCACTGTGTGCGCTGCCCGATCTCACTGCAGAAAATGCCGCGCAGTGGCAAGAGGAGTTTGCCATTCGCGAACAGGCTCTGACTGAACAACTGTTGGGATTAGAGCAAAAGATCAACGTCGCACAGGCCGCATCTGGGCAATTTGATCGAGCTTACCAGTTGGTGTGCCGTATTGCCGGTCAGGTCGCGCGTAGCGATGCATGGCAGACAGCACGGGAATTGCTGCGCAATCAGCCCTCCCAGCGCCATTTTGCCGAACGAGCAGAACCTTTGCGGGCGCAACTGGCAGAGCTTGAGCAGCGTTTACGATCTCAGCAAGAAGCCGAGCGTCTGCTTAATGAGTACATCAAACGCAGCGGTGTGGCGTTGGATCACCCCGCAGAGCTGGCCGATGAACAGGCACAGCAAGAGGCAAACCACGAGAGTATTAATACCGAGCTTGCCGAACACCTTGAACAGCGTAATCACCTGCGCCAGCAGCGTGAGCAAATTGGTATCCAGCTTTCCGCACTATCAGCGCGTGCACCTCAGTGGCTGGCAGCACAAGATGCGCTGAACAACTTAAGTGCGCAGACCGGACAACCGCTCGAAGACAGTCAGGCCGTCATGCAGCAGATGCAAAGCCTGCTAGAAGATGAGCGCGCGCAAACGGTGGTTCGAGATCATATTGCTGCCCGTAAGCACGATATTGAGACGCAGATAGAGCGTTTGGCACAGCCTGGCGGGGCAGAAGATGGCCGTTTGGTCGCACTGGCCGAGCGTCTAGGGGGCGTGCTGCTCTCTGAGATTTATGATGATGTCACCATTGATGACGCACCTTATTTCTCTGCGCTGTATGGCCCAGCACGTCACGGTATTGTGGTGCAAGATCTTAGCGCTGTACGTGATCTGCTCACCGAGCTTGATGATTGCCCTGAAGATCTTTATTTGATCGAAGGTGATCCCCAATCTTTTGACGACAGCGTATTCCAGACACAAGAGCTCGAAGGCGCGGTTGTTGTACAGGTGTCTGACCGTCAACTGCGTTACTCGCGTTTTCCGGCTGTTCCGCTGTTTGGCCGTGCTGCACGTGAAAATCGTCTTGAAATACTGCGTACTGAACGTGAAGCACTGGCTGAGAAATATGCAACGCTGTCGTTTGATGTACAAAAATTACAGCGTTTACATCAGACATTTAGCCGCTTTGTTGGTGAATATCTCGCAACCGCGTTTGATGCCGATCCGGAAGCGCAGATTCGTCTGCTGACTCAACAGCGTAGTGATATTGATCGTGATTTGAGTCAGGCGGATGCCACCGAGAAACAACTGCGTTCACAAGCAGAGCAGGCTCGTGAGTGCGTAAATATGCTCAACCGCCTTGTTCCACTCAGTGCATTGTTGGCGGATGAAACCCTCATTGATCGTGTTGATGAGTTGCGGGAAGAGCTGGATAACGCGCGTATTGCGCAGCGTCATATTCAGCAGCATGGAGAGCATTTGCAACAGCTAGAATCGGTAGTCAATGTGTTGCAAAGTGATCCTGAGCAGCACTCACATCTTCAGGCTGATTATCACCACGCGCAAAGTGCCCAGCGTGAAGCCAAGCAAAAGCTGTTTGCACTGTCGGAAGTGGTTCAACGCCGCGCCTATTTTGCTTACGCAGAATCGGTGGGTATGGTTGGGGAATCTTCCGGTTTTACGGAGAAACTGCGTGAACAGTTGAGCCATGCTGAAGCCGAGCGTAGCCGTTGTCGTGATCAGTTGCGTCAATTACAAAGCCAACACAGCCAGTATCACCAAGTGATGGCATCACTGAAAAGTGCAGCCGATGCCAAGCGCGATATGTTCAAAGAACTTGAACAAGAGATGCAGGATTTGGGTGTGCGAGCCGACAGTGGTGCAGAAGAGCGGGCACGTATCCGCCGTGATGAACTGCACACACAACTGAGCCATAACCGTCAGCGCCGCAGCCAGCTTGAGAAACAAACTGCAATCGTAGAAGCAGAGATGGACAGTCTGCAAAAACGCCTGCGCAAACTTGAGCGTGATTACCTAACGCTGCGCGGACAAGTGGTCAGCGCAAAAGCCAACTGGTGTGCCGTATTGCGTTTGGCGCGCGACAATGATGTAGAGCGCCGCTTACATAAGCGTGAGTTAGCCTACTTGTCAGCCGATGAACTGCGATCAATGTCGGATAAAGCATTGGGTACGCTGCGTCAGGCGGTAGCGAATAATGAAATGTTGCGTGATGTACTGCGCGCATCGGAAGATTCACGTCATCCTGAAAAGAAAGTACTGTTCTATATCGCGGTTTATCAGCATCTGCGTGAGCGTATTCGACAAGATATTATCCGCACCGATGATCCAGTGGATGCCATTGAGCAGATGGAAATTGAGCTGGCGCGTCTGACCGAAGAGCTGACTAACCGTGAGCAACGTTTGGCTATCAGCGCTGAAGCGGTGGCCAATATTATGCGTAAGACGATTCAGCGTGAGCAGAACCGTATCCGCATGCTGAATCAGGGTTTGCAGAATATTTCGTTTGGTCAGGTGCAGAGCGTACGTTTGTCAGTCAATGTGCGTGAAAGCCATGCCATGTTGCTCAATGGCTTATCAGAGCAGCGTGAACAGCATCAAGATTTGTTCTCTAATCAGCGTTTAACCTTCTCTGAAGCGCTGGCAAAACTGTATCAGCGCCTGAATCCACATATTGATATCGGTCAGCGTAGCCCACAGACTGTGGGTGAAGAGCTGCTTGATTACCGTAACTACCTTGAACTGGAAGTGGAAGTTTGCCGTGGTTCAGATGGCTGGTTACGAGCAGAAAGCGGCGCACTCTCTACTGGTGAAGCAATTGGTACTGGTATGGCCATTTTGCTGATGGTTGTACAGAGCTGGGAAGAGGAGTCACGCCGTTTGCGCGGCAAAGATATCGCACCATGCCGTTTGCTGTTCCTTGATGAAGCTGCGCGTTTGGATGCGAAATCTATCGCTACTCTGTTTGAGCTGTGTGATCGCTTAGACATGCAATTGCTGATTGCTGCACCGGAAAATATCAGCCCAGAAAAAGGGACAACCTACAAACTTGTACGTAAAGTGTTTAAAAATCACGAACACGTGCATGTGGTTGGTTTGCGTGGTTTTGGTGCCGATACCGATGTGCCTACCGATAGTCGGGTACAAGATACGCACACCGAAATATCTGATGCTGTTGAAATTGAAGATGCGCTTTAGGTGATATGTTTAAGATGAACGCTGATTTGAGTGGCCGCTATTTGTAAGCTAC
>NZ_JBOFRH010000233.1:0-3075 GCF_051650925.1 Plesiomonas sp. | reverse complement strand
TGTTCAGGGTGCACGATAATACAGTCAATCGGGCAGACCTTAATACAGGTTGGCGTTTCATAATGCCCCACACACTCAGTGCAGAGATTAGGGTCTATTTCATAGATCAGATCACCCATCGCGATAGCCTTATTCGGGCACTCCGGTTCACACATATCGCAATTGATACATTTGTCTGTGATTAATAACGCCATATCAACGATTTACCTTTAAATTCATTTAATTTCAATATCTTATGTTTATCTTGGCTCAATGTGCCATCACATATTTTGGGGCTTTTTATACAGTGCTTTTGGTCTTCTTATACAGTTTTGGTTTTCTTATACAGTATAGAAACGCACTCACGTAACACAAAACAGCAACACAAGGGTATTTTATATCCCTATGAGGGAACATATGTGTAACACACTAAATAATCAGTTTATTTACAAGGTATTACGATATCAGACTCACTAGCACAGCACGCTTTTATTGAAAATCTGGCATCTTTTACTGTGTGGATATACGCAGAAAAGCGGTTAACTGTGTATTTTGCGTGAACAGTTCAGATTTGTCTTATTGCTATTGCTGTTATTTTAGCTGAAATTGGTAAGCCATACAGTGCTTAATATGATCTGAATAGTTATTGGTGCAATCGTGTTTGTCGGTCTGAACTTGCTGATTGGCGGAAATGCTACTCTTACTGTTTGATTACTCTCGGGAATAAAATATGTTCAAGCCGTTCGTTCGCAATAAAATGTCAGCCGGAATCACCACGGCTATTCTGGCCACTTTTCTGTGTGGAACCGCGTACGCCTATGCTGATGTTGCAACCGAAGTTGCTCCAGTGACTGCGGTAGCTGCTGCGGCATCGCCTGATTTTGCCCCTCAAGCACGTTCGGTTGACCAAGCCTTACTGGCGGCAGCTACTACTGAACAGGCGGCAACATTAAAAACGCTCGAACAGCTTGTCAAAATTGAAACCGGTACCGGCGATGATATTGGCATGCCGCAAATGTCTGCGTTGCTTGCCAAAGAGCTTAAGAAACTCGGCGCAACCGTGACGCTGCATAAGGCGAAGGCGGGTGTTGTTGGTGATAATGTTGTCGGAGAGTTTCACGGAAAAGGCGACAAAAATTTGCTGCTGATGGCACATATGGATACCGTTTATCCTAGAGGGACACTGGCCAAAACGCCTTGGCGTATCGAAGGGAATAAGGCCTACGGTCCGGGAGTGGCAGATGCCAAATCGGGTATCACCGTGATCCTGCATAGCCTGCAGTTGCTTAAAGATCGCAATTTTAATGACTACGGAACGATCACCGTACTGTTCAATACTGATGAAGAGAAAGGTTCACACGGCTCGAAGGCGTTGATTGAGTCACTGGCAGCCAAGAGCGATGCTATTTTCTCATACGAGCCGACACTGGCTGATTCAGAAGCTATGCCACTTAACACCTCAGGTATTGGTGCAATCAATGTTTCTGTTAAAGGTTTAGCCGCGCATGCCGGAGCCAATCCGGAGCTGGGTGTGAATGCACTTATCGAAGCATCCGATTTTGCCCTGCGCACGATGGATCTTGATCAAGGGCCCGGAAAGCTGCGCCTGACCTGGACTCATCTTGATGCGGGCAGTGTGAATAACATTGTTCCTGACAGCGCAAAACTGTACGCTGATGTGCGTTATCCGACCAAGGCGGCATTCGAGCAACTCACTCGCACCCTTCAGGCGCGTAGCGCGACCAAGCGTGTACCGAATGCCGAGGTGAGTTTCGATTTCAACCCAGGTCGTCCGCCTTACAATGCAGGGGCTGGTGGCAGTATGCTGATCCAAAATGCGGTGGATATTTACCACTCTCTCGGTCATAAAATTACTGTTGTTCCGGTCACCGGTGGCGGTACGGATGCCGGTTATGCAATGAAGAGCGGTAAGCCTATCATTGAAGGTATGGGGCTGCCTGGTTTTGGCTATCATGCCAACGTGGGGGAGTGGGTTGTGATTGATTCAATCCCGCGCCGTCTGTACTTATCAGCGCAGATGATTATGGATATTGCTCAGGGCAAATAAGCGTTCGCCCTTGGTACAAATTGCGGTACAAAACGGATCTGCAATAGATATCGTTTTGTACCGTATTCGTTCAGGCGGTGAAAACTTACACGGTGTTCACCTAAGTGGTATCTAGTTAAGTAATACCCCTCATTTAAGCGATAACAACTCAAGCAATAAATTACGTAAGCTATGCTCACTGTCGTTGTATCTACAAAAAATACCTGCCTGCGGATATCACACCAATTTTTTCACCAGCTCTTCACTGTATAAAATCCGGTGGCGTGCATTACCTACATCACGCTGTACTAGCCCCATAAACAGCAGATCGGTCATGGCCAGTTGTGCGGTACGTGAAAACATGGCCGAACTGCGCACTGCAACTTCGTCCGCGACGGTATACAGGCAGTGTGTGGCTAGCGGGTGTAGCGCATTAGGTTGGTAGCCGGTGAGTGCCAGTACCGGAGTGCCTTGTTTAAGCGCCTCTTGGACTACGCCATTGACCTCACGTCGGCTGCCGGAAAAAGAGATCGCCAACAGCAAATCGTCGGGCGACAAGGTTTGAGCAATAGTCAGTTGCACGTGGGGATCGGTTTCTGTCAGCGCAGTCATACCGATTTTCAGTAATTTATAGCTGAAATCTTTTGCCACCAGCGCAGATGAGCCGATACCACACAGCAAAATCCGTTTAGCGCCAGCCAACATATTTACTGCATGATCCAGCGCCAATTCGGGGTTTAACTGCAATGTAGCTTGCAGTGTACGAATACTTTCGGCAATCAGCTTTTCGCCCACAATCGGTAGCGTGTCATCACTGCGGATTTGGTGATGAAGCGTAACACCGTGACTCTGCTGTTGTTGCAGTACCACCGCTTCCCCCAGCGCTAAACGTAGTTCGGTAAATCCACGATAGCCCAATTTTTGGGCAAACTTAACGACACTTGATTGGCTGACATTTGCAGCTTTAGCCAGTGCTTGTGAAGACATATCCCGCGCTTTATCTGGATGACTTTGCAGAAAAAGTGCCAGTTTTCGCTCGCTATGCGACA
>NZ_JBOFRH010000232.1:0-1615 GCF_051650925.1 Plesiomonas sp. | reverse complement strand
CGACCCACTGACCCACGCCGGCATCTTGTTTGAAATAACGCGGGTCGACCATGTTCATGCTGCCGGTATAGGCGATGTCATTATCGATAATGACAATTTTGCGATGTTGGCGCAGATCCATACGGCGTAAGAAAACCCGCAGCGGGTTTACGTGCAAGGCTTCCACTAAGTCGATTTGCGCATGGCGGAACAACTCAGGGTAACGGCTACGGAAGAAACGTAAACTGCCGACCGAGTCCAGCATCACCCGACATTTGACACCACGTTTTGCCGCTTCAATCAGCGCATTGACCACATGCTCAACTAAACCGCCGTTATTCCAGATGTAAAACACCATGGAGATATGATGTTGGGCGAGATTAATGTCGCGCACAATGGCACTGAGGATGTCATCTGTGGTGGTGAACAGATGTAATTGGTTGCCATTGATGCACGGCGTTTTCAGCCGTCGTCGGCATAAATTAAAGAGTGGCGCTGCCGTATGGCTGGATTTCATATTCACCAGATGATCGCACTGGCTTAAAGAGTTGAACCAGTCAGAGAACGGTTTCCACATGGCTTGTGAACGCGCAGCGCGGCGCGATCCCAGATACAGCTCGCCAAAAAGCAAGTAGGCAATGATGCCGACCAAGGGAACAATATAGATAACCAGCAGCCAAGCCATAGAAACAGCGACAGTTCGGCGCTTCATCAGCACGCGCACCGTTACGGCGGCTACAATCAGCCAATAGCTAAAAATAAGGATCCAATCCACGATATGAGCTATGTCAGAAATATACGTCATCCTGGCCATCTTTATTATCTTTCACTGTTGTAGTTTAAGGACTTTCAGTCATCAGTGGAATTCAGCACTGACAGTAAACTATGTGAAATTGTTAATTCTTCATGTTGATCCGCAAACGACGGAGGTATACTTTCGGCCCCAATTGTGAGGTATTCATGTTTCCTATCGTTTTTCAGCATCCGGATTTTGTGGTTATTAATAAGCCTGCCGGGATCAGTGTGCACCGTGATGACAACCTGCACGGTTTAACCGCTCAAGTGGCTGAGCAACTGGGTGTTTCCCAAGTTTGGTTGGTGCATCGTTTGGATAAAATGACATCAGGTCTTCTTATCTTAGCACTGAATGCCAAGGCAGCGGCTGAATTATCCGGTCTTTTTGCACAACGCAATGTTGAAAAATTTTACATCGCGCTTTCAGATAAGCAACCGCGTCGTAAGCAGGGAAAAATCTGTGGCGATATGGCGCGCTCGCGCCGTGGAACATGGAAATTACTGGCCTCGCAACAAAATCCTGCGGTTACCCAATATTTCAGTGCAGGTACTGGCGCAGGCTTGCGTTTATTTCTTCTGCGCCCAGCGACCGGCAAAACGCATCAGATTCGGGTAGCTCTAAAGAGTGAAGGTGCGGCGATTTTAGGAGACCCTTTATACGGTAGCGCGGAATATGGGCAAGGGGAGATAGCCGATCGCGGTTACTTGCATGCTTGGCAATTGCGTTTTACCTATCAGGGGATGGAATATCAGGTCAGTGCATTGCCCGAAGCGGGACAATGTTTTGCACTGAGCGGTGTATTACAACAGCTGGCACAATGGGCAGAGCCATGGACGCTTC
>NZ_JBOFRH010000231.1:0-7938 GCF_051650925.1 Plesiomonas sp. | reverse complement strand
TTTTTACAAGGGCGGCTTTTAACGTAAATTGTTGCGATAAAATCGCAGTGTCAGTGCGCGTGTTTGTACCAATACTCGCACTCGCACCAGCGCGTTAGCGCATGGTCACAAACTCTTCAGACGCAGTTGGGTGAATGGCTACGGTGTTGTCAAAATCACGCTTGGTTGCGCCCATTTTCAGCGCAACGGCGAAGCCTTGCAGCATCTCATCCATACCAAAACCGATACCGTGAATACCCACCACTTTCTGTTCAGCGCCAACACAGACCAGCTTCATTCGGCACGGCTGGCGGTGTGAGGTTACGGCGGTGTACATGGCGGTAAACGATGAGGTGTAGACCTTCACATTGGCCTCACCATACTGCTCGATGGCTTGTGGCTCAGTCAGACCGACAGTACCAATCGGTGGATGGCTGAATACCACGGTCGGCACGTTATCGTAGTTCAGGTGCTCGTTTGGCTTGTTGTTGAACAGGCGCTCTGACAAACGGCGACCCGCAGCCACTGCAACCGGCGTGAGCTCAATACGGCCGGTATTATCACCTACGGCATAAATACCAGGAACATTGGTGTTCTGGTACATATCTACGCGGATGTAGCCGCGATCATCGAGTTCTACGCCAGTGGCATCAAGGTTGATGCTGTGGGTAGCAGGTTTACGGCCAATTGCCCAAATCAGGCAATCTACCGTGATGCTGCGGCCATCTTCCAGATGCAGTGTCAGGCTGCCGTCGGCGTGCTTCTCAACCCGCTTTGGCACAGCTTGCGTGTGCAGTGTCGGGCCTTCGTTTTGCATAACTTCCAGCAGCGTATCAATAATCAGCGGATCAAAGCTGCGCAGTGGTGCATGCTGGCGTACTAGCAGATCTGTTTTTACGCCAAGCGCATGCATTACGCCGGCGATTTCCACTGCGATATAACCTGCGCCGACTACCGCCACACGCTCTGGCAGTTCAGTCAATGCGAAGAAGCCGTCAGAGTCAATACCGTGTTCTGCACCTTCAATCGGTGGGCGAGTAGGGAAACCACCGGTTGCAATCAGGATATGGTCAGCGGTGATCTGCTCGCCGTTTACCTCAACGGTGTGCGCATCAATAAAACGGGCAAATCCGCTGATGACATCCACTTTATTGTTGCCAAGAACGCGCTCGTAAGATTGGTGAATTCTGTCAATGTAGGCTTCGCGGTTCTCCAGCAGTTTGCTGAAATTAAAGCGTTTTACATCTACATCAAAACCATAATCTGCGGCATACAGATTCATGGCTTCTGCAATTTGTGCGCCGTGCCACATCACTTTTTTTGGCACACAACCCACGTTGACACAGGTTCCGCCCAGCGCTTTGGCTTCAATCAGGGCACACTTTTTACCGTACATGGCTGCACGGTTAATCGAGGCAATACCGCCGCTGCCGCCGCCAATAGCCAGATAGTCATAATGTTTTGTCATGTGTTGTCATCCGTTGTCAGAAGCCAAAGAGGTATCAAGAGATTTTAGCGGCAGTGGCAAGGTTACTCAAATATCGTGACTTTCTATCATGATAGTCACTGGCCTATCAGAGATAGTGCCAGCGTAAGATCAGGATGTTGCACAATAATCGGTCGCAATAATGCGCGGCAATAGTATGCGTTAACAATATGCCGTAATCGTGCGCATATTTGGGCTATTAGTGTCTGTCTGCCCGTTCACTGCCGTATGCCGATGGCACTTACCGCTGTATATGCTGAGAGTAGCGCAAAAAAGGGGCAAAATCGCCTGTTCGTTTGATATTCACCGCCAGTTAGAGTGCCCTATATGGCAGCAATAACGGTTATTGATCGTATTGTAGAGCGATATCCGCCGCTGTGCGCACCTTGCGTGGCAGGCGCAGTGCAAACAGATGATCGACCGGCCCGTGTCCATGACCAATATGCAGAGCGTCTGCTGCCAGCAGTGCCTGTGTCAGATACTGCTTGGCCAGATAAATAGCGCTGATTAACGGCTCATCATGGGCGAGGAAAGAGGCAATGGCGGCCGACAGTGTACAGCCTGTGCCATGCGTGTGTCGGGTGTTGATCCGCACTGCATCAAAGCGGTGCACGGTTGATGGCGTCAGTAGCCAGTCCGTGCTGGATGCTGAATCAGTAATATGTCCGCCCTTGAGCAGAGTCGTGGCGGTGAGCTGTTGTTGCAGTTGCGGCAGTAGCGCTTCGATATCCCCAATACAGCTTGGGATCGGCAGGTCGAGCAGCACGGCTGCCTCCGGTAGATTGGGGGTTACCAGTGTAGCAAGCGGCAGCAGTTCGCTGCGCAGGGCACTAATAGCATCGCTGTTTAGCAGCGTATCGCCGCTGGTGGCGACCATGACAGGATCGAGCACAATGATAGCGGGCCGGTACTGGCGCAAAGCCTGTGCTACGGCTTGGATAATGTCGGCATTATGCAGCATGCCGATTTTCACGGCCTGCACTCGGATATCACTCAAGACACTGTGCAGCTGCTGGCTAACGGCCTGCGCAGAGAGCGGATATACGCCCTGTACTCCGCAGGTATTTTGCGCGGTGACGGTAGTGATCACTGAGCAGGCATAACTGCCGGTGGCGCTGATGGTTTTGATGTCGGCCTGAATACCGGCACCGCCGCCGCTGTCAGATCCGGCAATGGTCAGCACCACCGGAGTCGGCAGTGGCAGTTGATGTGCAGATTCAGCACAGGATAAATCGGTGTGGCTAGGTGTAAGAGGGGTTTTCGTATCGGTAAAGCGTTGCATACAACATTCCTTCATTAAGAATACATGTACGCAGGGCGGCGGCAGAGTAAAAGACAACAACAGTGGTTGAGGCTGATGTCAGCAGTATGCCGGTCAGTTCCCTACGCCAGTGTTAACTGGATCAGGTTCAACGGGTTCCACGCTGTTTACAGCCGTGATCTCAGCCTAATGGCCCCCCGACTCACTGTCAGCAGGTTAGCATGCCAGCAGGATATGTTGTATCGGAACGTCAGGTTAATAAAATGGGCCGATTCATGGGGATCTCATTTGTTAATGTAATCAAAATGTAAAGCAAGTTCTGTTAACTATTAAAATATATATCAGCCACTTATAAAATAATGCATAACAATAGATGTTAATGTTCTATTGCAAAACCGGCAATTTTATTGCCAGATCCACGAGTCTCAACTATTTATCAATAAACCGACATAAAATTGAAATAAAGTTGTGGCATTAGGTTATTTGTAGATATTTAATTCAGTAATTAAATGTTGTCTGGCTATGCCATATTATTTTAGGGATAAAAAATAACTTGTTTATCCCTAAAATAGAGCGTTAGAATCGCCCACTTAAAATAATGTGAAGGAAGCGGAAATATGTTTAAACCATTAAGTGCTGAGTTCTTAGGAACATTCTGGCTTGTATTAGGCGGCTGTGGTAGTGCCGTTATTTCAGCTGCATATCCTGAATTGGGTATTGGCTTTTTGGGTGTCGCATTGGCATTTGGTTTAACCGTTGTGACGATGGCATATGCTGTCGGCCATATTTCTGGCGCACATTTTAATCCGGCGATTACATTGGGCTTGTGTGCGGGTGGTCGTTTCCCAGCAAAAAATGTTATCCCTTATATTATCGCTCAAGTTCTTGGCGGTATTGCGGCGGCCGCAGTACTCTATTTTGTTGCCAGCGGCAAAGCCGGTTTTGATGCAACAACCAGCGGATTTGCCTCTAACGGCTACGGTGAACATTCACCGGCAGGTTACTCAATGCAAGCGGCTATCGCCATTGAGTTTGTGCTTTCTGCATTTTTTATTCTTGTTATTCATGGTGTTACAGATAAGCGCGCACCAGCAGGTTTTGCACCGCTGGCGATTGGTTTAACCCTGACTCTGATTCACTTAATCAGTATTCCGGTTACCAATACATCAGTGAACCCAGCACGCAGTATTGGTGTTGCGTTGTTCCAGGGAACATGGGCAATTGATCAGTTGTGGCTGTTCTGTTTAATTCCAGCACTGGGCGGTATTGTGGGTGGTTTAATTTACCGCACCGTATTAAGTGAGAAGTAAACATAATAATTTGAATTCTGGTTATCAATAACTAAGATTAATCTGAAAAGCGCAATGTTATATTGCGCTTTTTTTATTTTTGTATTTCATCCCATAAAAAATAAAATAAAAAAAGGCAGCAAAGGCTGCCTAACTGGCTACAGATAATTGAGTGTTACACAATAACTGTGGTGACAAAGTCTAAAGCGCACAAAAACAACATCAAAAAAAAGTAATCTTCTGTATAGCGGTGAGGCAACATGATTTACTGCCTCACTATTGCGGTATGACGACGTGTTTATGAACATTTACCGCATGTCTATTTTAGTCATCAGCATGTGGTTATGTTGCACTGTTATTTAAAGGGATAGGTGATGTAACCGTGCTCCATTTTTTCTTCGGCAACATTATAGCTAGTAGGTACATCATTGGCGGCAATGAAGCCGTAGAAGATGTATCCAAACAGGGTCAGAATTGAGCCGTAGAAGACCGCTTCTTGTCCGCAGGCATACACACCGTAAATACTGTAGATAGCGGCAAATGCGCCGACTACGGCCCCAATTTTCCACTGGTGGCCTGAGACATGGTTTTTACGCAACATTACAAACAAGCCAGTTTGTGACAGCACATACGGCACCATGTTGATAAATACCGACAGGTTAAGCAGGGTGTTAAATTGCTGCACGGTGTTTGGCGAAATACTCATGGTGGCTAAAATGAGCTCGAGCACCAGCATGATGATCATGCCAGCAATCGGGGCGTTATGCTTGTTCATCTTGGCAAATATACTCGGGAAAAGACGCATTTGTGCCGCCGCCCATGACACTTGCGCATTGGTGAACTGCCATGCCAGCAGTGAACCGATGCAGGCAATAATGGCCAGAGCACAGATAATCTGACCGACCATTGGGGTAAACATCATGCTAAATACCAGCCCGAAAGGTGCACTGGATTTGGCCAGTTCCGCATTCGGTACAATGCCTTGAATGACAGAGGTTGAAGCGATATAGACAATGGCCACAAATACGGTCGCGAGCATGACTGCTAATGGCACTGTTTTTTCAGGGTTACGTACGGCACCTGAGTTGGCACCCGCAGTTTCAATACCTAAAAATGCCCACAGTGTGAGTGCAATACCTGAAGAGATACCGTTGATGGTGGTTACGCCGTGCGGGTTCCATGCGGCAGCAAACAATTCAGGTTTAAACCAGAACCAGCCGACAATTGACAGCCCAACAACCGGAATGATAATCCCCCACACGGTGACACTTGAGATCCGGCCGGTATATTTAGGCCCCCAGAAGTTGGCCACCATAGTCACAATTAATACGGCGACCACGCCCCAAAAACTGTGCACTCCTGATTCGGCCAGCCACGGGAAAAATGGCTTCATATAGCCGACGGCTGAAACGGCAATCGCCACTGCACTGATCACCAGACAAATATAGTAGGTGTACGAGGCCATAAAGAATGATGATTTACCGTGCGCCTCTTGTGAATAGGCTGACATACCGCCATCACGGTGACAAAACATGCCACATTTAGCGTAGGTGTACGCAATACAGAGCGCCCCGACGGTGGTCACTAGCCATGAAAGCATGGTAATGCCGCCGGTGCCAGCAAGGTTGGCCGGCAGCATAATAATACCAGACCCCATCATATTCACTGTCACTAATACCGTGAGGCCCATTAGCCCCATTTTGTTATCATCTGCAGATGCCATAAAATTTATCTCTTTATTCGATAAACTTAATCTTCATCACCTTCATGCTCAGTTTGAATAACTGCTGAAAGTAATATCGTCTGTTTATTTTCATCGTATAAATACCAAAGAGAATCTCTCTGTCTATGCAGCTATACGGTGAAAATATAAACCGCATACTGCTTTCGCAGTACGGAGTAAAATAACCATGTTCATTGTTCTGGTGAGTATTATTTTTGTCTGCCGGAGGTGATCATGTCAAAGCGGCCGCGATCAAAATAGATGTGCATTATTTGTTATGTTCTGGTTGTTTTTACGTATCTATTTGCGTTGTTTTTCATGTTGATAGCGGGTGTGTTTTATTAATGCAGATATGTGAATAATGTTTTTATTTATGTCTAGGAATGGAGGCGGAGCTTGTTTTTGAATTAAGTCAGCTTTTATTTTTATTCTAGCTGTTGTTTTGCGTGTACAGATGAAATTAAATGTAATTTTGAATTTATTGATGTGATCGTGTTTTCCACTATCATCATACGTTGTATGTGACTAAATTGTAATTCATACGGTGAGAGTTAAATTTACCCTACCTATTATTGTGATAGGCATCGCGGTTTATATTTTTATGCGTGATACATACCGTTTTTGATGTAATGGAAACTTTACAGTTTATAGATGACAATTTATGAACCAATTCCACTTCAGTTGTTTTGAGGTGGTCATGTGGAGTGCGTTATTGTCTATGCAAATCAAAGGCTGTAATGAAAATGATATCTCCACTGCGTGATGAGTAAACGTAAATATTCACTGCTGGTGACTGGCTTATGAAAATGGTTTTTACTGCACGATAACATTAATTACATAAAATTCGCTTTATTTAATAAATTATTAAATGTGATTTATTAAATAATTTATAACACCTATTTAATTGCTATTAATTTAGCTATTTGTGCGCTATTTGTGTGTGTGGTAGGAGAATGTTTATTTATAATTATTCTTATATATCATGTGGTTATGTTTTGAATTGAATGTCGATTGTGTTTTTTATGTTAAACGCTGCGCAAATAATATGTGACTTAGATCAATTTATTGGCTTAATATAGATAATATTAATGAGTTATTAAATTGATTTGCATTCTTGTTTTGTATTGGTGGCACACGGATAGCTAGTTATACATTTAGCGTTGAAAGGATAAGTATAAACATCTATGCATATTAAATGATATGGGCGTGGTTTTATATGAATATTTTCTGCAACAATGTCTGGCTTACATTACGGTTACAACCTATTGTTGATTTAAATACCCATCACCTAAATGCCGTTGAAGTATTAACACTCTCACCGAGTGATATCAAGGTAGAAGACTTCTTCAATAGTTGTTCATTATCTACGCAAAAAGAGATTTTTTTATTACAATTAAGAAGAGTGAGCCACCTATTCAATCAGGCTTGTATTTTTCACATCAATCTAAATGCTGATGCGCTGATTGATCCGGTGTTTGTCGCCGCATTGTTGGCGGAATCACAAGTGAAGTTAGCCATTGAAATTGAGCATGTTCCCGAGCAACGAGATCTGTTTTTAGCTGCAATAAATAAAATTAAGCAGTATGGCCATCAGCTATGGTTAGATGATTTTGGCCGCGATAACATCAATTTTAAGCTGCTCAATAATATCCCATGGGATGGCATTAAAATTGATAAAGAGGTTTTTTGGATATACCGTGATAATGCTGATTTGTTAAAAAAAGTGGTGATGATTTGCCATAACTCTGCCGACTCGGTGATTATTGAGGGTATTGAACTGATCTCTGATCGTGAAATATCACGTAAATCTGGCGCTTATTATGGTCAAGGTTTTTTATGGTCAGATATCACAGTGAATGAGTATTCGCTCTATAATATTAAAAAAGAGTGATTGGCGGATACGTTATTGCACAGCTCTGTGCTTTTTTCTAGATAATATCTAAATGATATAGAAACAATAATGGTTAATTGTATGCTTAATTGGTGTACATGATCTTTATATTCCTTTGATGGAATAAATATTCACTCTCCGGCTATATTTTCACAGAGGGTGAATAGATGTGGTGCAGAAAGAGATCTGCTTTTTATTATAAGATAAATGAGAGTGGTAGAAACGTGAAATTATCAAAAGTCGCATTGTTAACATTAGCAGCCCTGAGTTCTAATGCATGGGCGCATGGCTATGTTGATGCTCCTCAGT
>NZ_JBOFRH010000230.1:0-1618 GCF_051650925.1 Plesiomonas sp. | reverse complement strand
CACGGCAAGTCAAACGGTGGTACAGATTCACTAAAAGTTATGCATAACTCTGCTGATGCAGATATCTGGGGCATTGGTACTCAGTACGAAATCAACGATTTTGCTATCGCACTGGATTACGGTCAGGCGAAGCTAGATTACAACACTGCAACTAAACCAACTGCTAAAGTTGATTTGCTGGGTGTAGGTGTGAAATACCAAGTAATCGAGCAATCTAAAGTTTATGCGGGCTACTATGGCCGTGATTACACCGACTTTAAAAACTGGGATCGTCACGATCTGTACGTAGTTGGTGTGGATTACGCTTATACCAAGAATGTAGTGACTTTCTTGGAATATGCGCATGATGACTACAAATATGCTGATAGCGTGAAAGTTAATTCTTCTGACATGAAGAACGATGACCGTATCGGTCTGGGCTTCCGCGTATACTTCTAATCTGAAGTTATACCCAGTATGTAAAAAACCGGTGCTTGCACCGGTTTTTTATTGCCTGCTGAATGCTGCTTTTCGGTAATATCCCCACTGTTTGTCGGTTGTTGAGTTTTGATTTTTGGCGCTAGAATGTGCCGGTAAAACAGGCGTGATTTTAGCGCCATATTTTATTGATCATCAGCACAGGAGCCAGCATGGAAAGCGGTTTTAAAGATCCCTTCAATATCGGGTATGTCTTGTTGTTTTTACTGGTGTTTTGTATTCCTTTATTACCGGTATGGTTTGGCTGGTTAAAGGTGTTAGCATTACACCCCTAGGCGTGGATAAAACGGTGCTAGGCGTAAAAAACAGGCAGGGGATTATGCGTTGGTTTTATCAGGTCAGTGGTTGTCTGGCAGTGATACTGGGTGCTATTGGCGTGGTATTACCCTTGTTGCCGACCACCCCTTTTTTACTGCTGGCATTGGCCTGTTTTGCCCGATCATCCCCGCGTTGCCACGATTGGTTAATGTACCGCTCTCCGTTTGCCGCTTTACTGCAACAGTGGCAGCGCAATAAAACCATTCCGAAAGCTGCCAAATTACGGGCGGTGTGTTTCATTCTGTGCAGTTTTGCCGTATCTATAGTGTTTGCACCGCTGATTGCGGTAAAAGTGGCTCTCGCCTTGCTGTGCGGCGTTATTTTATGTCTGTTTTGGCGCATTCCTACCAGTGCATGATGTGGTTAGCCCGTAACTACGGTTTATAGTAGATAAAATAATCAATCAGTGGGTTAAAATGAGCATAAACAGCGATCAGCTGATTAAAACAAGAGAATAAAAAAGAGACGCTGACTGTGAAGGTCGCGTCTCTTTTTTAGTTGTGTTGGTTATTTTAATCTAATGTGGTTGGCATAAACTTATACCGAGTGCTCTTGTGTCATACGGTGCAGCATTGGTGCAGTAGCAATCATCACTACAGCGATAACAGCGGTAGCGATACCGATTTGCAAAAACACATGACCATAAATATCGAGCGAAACCAGCGGGTTTTTCACATCACCCGGTGTTGCCGTTAAACTGGCCACATAACCGGAAATAACAGATGCGCCGGCAGACGTTAAGAACCATGCACCCATGATAAAACCCATCAAACGCTGTGGTACAAGCTGAGCAACCATAGCAAGGCCTAACCCTGAAATTAGC
>NZ_JBOFRH010000229.1:0-5258 GCF_051650925.1 Plesiomonas sp. | reverse complement strand
CTGAAGGCCGTTATCAGGAAGCCCTGACCGAGCTGGCCGCACTGCGTGAGCCGGTTGATGCATTCTTTGATACCGTGATGGTAATGGCCGATGATACCGCACTGCGTAATAATCGCCTGACCCTACTCAGCACACTGCGCAACCTGTTCCTGCAAATTGCGGATATCTCCGTACTGCAGTAACCGTTATCACATAGCGTAAAAACGCGCGTGCATAAAAATAGGCATGTGCAAAAAAATAAAGCCCCGTCACGGATAACCCTGACGGGGCTTTTTAATTTGCTATAGATTTAGTTCACTCTTTTTTTTACAAAGACGGCCCTATAGATAAAAAAATCCCCGACACATGGCCGGGGATCACTTATCTTACGTCAACGATGCTGTGCAAATTACTGCTTTACACACATGACGTGGTATACGCCGTCTTCTTTCTCAGCACCTTCAGTTTCGTGTTCGAAACCTGGGAAAGTCTCATCCCATGCTTGCAGTGCCTTCATATAACCGATTTGCGGGCTATTTTCGTCACCGAAGTTTTCGCCAGACATCAGCATTGGGATACCTGGTGGATACGGGATAACAGAGTTCGCCGTGGTACGGCCTTTCAGATTGGTGATAGAAACCATCTCAACATTATCAGTCACCAATTGAGAGAATGCCTGACCTGGCAACATATCAATTTGTGGCAGAGTTGAATACGCTTGGTTCAGCTTCACACTTGGGTTGTGGGTTTTTAAGAAGTCGATCATCTTATCGCCCAGATCACGCATACCCAAATCACCGTAAACACTTGGCGCTACCGCAACCAAATCTGGCAGCACTTCGGTCAGAGGAGTATTGGCATCGTAGTGCTTTTTGAACGCCATCAGGCTGTTCATCAGAGTCACCCACTTACCTTTAGTCACGCCCATAGAGAACAGGAACATGATTTGGAAGTCAGTAGTACGGGTTGGCACAATACCAATGCTAGACAGGTAAGCAGTAACCAGTGCAGCAGGAACGCCAGTTGGTTGCAAAGAACCATCAATGTTCAGGCCCGGAGCCAAAATGCTGACTTTAACCGGATCAAGCATTACCCAGTCATCTTCCATTTCAGCAAAACCGTGCCACTCTTCACCTGGGCGCAGTTTCCAGCAAGATTGCTCATTGCTCAGCAACTCAACCGGTGCATCTTCAAAACGGAAGGTTTCGCCAGTGCGTGGGTCAGTCACCATTTCTGGGTTCCACGGTTTGAAGAACCAATCATCGCCCTCGTTGCACTCTTTGTGCATACGCGCTACGGCCTGACGGAAATCAACCGCTTCTTCAATAACTTCAGCAATCAGATGCTCGCCTTGCTTGCCTTCCATCATCGCCGCAGCAACATCGTTTGATGCAGCAATAGAGTACAGCGGAGAGGTCGTCGCATGCAGCATATACGCTTGGCTGAACTGCGCTTCTTTAATGTTACGACGGCCTTCACGCATATGAATGAATGAACCCTGAGACAGCGCATTCAACAGTTTATGTGTAGAGTGAGTCGCAAAAATGGTTGGGTCATTTTCACTGTGCTCAGACTTATCACCGCGCATTGCGTGGTAGCCTTTGTACATTGGGTGGAAATGAGAGTAACCAAACCAAGCTTCATCGTAATGAATACGGTCAACACTTTCACCCAGCAGTTTCTGGATAGTGTCACCGTTATAAATCAGACCATCATAAGTACAGTTAGTCACAACACTGTAAGAGGCTTTCGCCGCCTTATTGGTGATCAAATCGTTTTCAGCAATCTTCTTCTGGATAGAAGCCGCTTGCATTTGCGCTTTCGGGATTGGGCCGATAATGCCGTATGCGTTACGAGTAGGTGTCATATAAACCGGGTTAACACCGGTCAGGATCAGACCCTGTTCGATAGACTTGTGGCTGTTACGGTCACACAGAACAGTATCACCCGCCGCACAACATGCTTGCATGATGGTACGGTTAGAACCCGAAGTACCGCCTACCAGTGAATAGCTACGGTCAGCACCGAATACGCGGGCAACATATTTTTCACTGTCACCGAATGCACCGGTATGGTCTAGCATCGAACCTAACGCAGCACGTTCAATACCCATATCGGTACGGAACAGGTTTTCACCGTAGAAATCAAAGAATTTACGGCCAACGGGTGTTTTACAAAAACCGATACCACCTTGGTGGCCTGGTGCTGACCATGAGTACTCTTTAACTTTCGCATACTCCATCATCGCCGCCATTAAAGGAGGCATGATAGCTTTCTCATAACGCGCTACCGCAGCCTGCAAACGGCCTACGATAAAGTCAGTGGTATCATCTAAAATCAGGAAGGTTTCAGTCACCAGTTCCATCAGCTCAGAAGTCACCGCTTTGTTGTCACTGTGTGAGCTCACCAGCAGGAATACTGGCGCTTTTTCATGGCGAATACGCAGTTGCTTCAAAAAGCTGATGATGTTTTGAGCTTCAGCAGGAACCCACTCAGCCATCACACAATCTACTGCCGCATTTGAGGTTGCGTAGTTAGTTGCATTCTCATAAGAGTGTGCAAACTGAATCACTTCGCCTTTACTGCTCAGAGAAGAAACAATACGCTCAATCGCCTCTTCTAAAGGAATATTGGTAACAGCGCTGTTTCCTACGATCAGGTATTTTTTATCACACATAGATAAACCCATCATTAAAATGTACGCCACACAGCTTATCGTGTTGTAGATAGCAACAGCTTAAGTTGCTACGGCAAGATACGGTCATAAACTGCAAATTAAAGTTTTATAATGTATTCAGGTTGAATCAGTCTAAAAAACAGAGTCAGCCTGAATACATTTCAAAACCAATAACAAATGAGGTGGAAATAATCACGCATTAAAACTTATTTAAAAAAGCCAGACAATTTACTATTTACCAAGTCATTTACTTACTACTTAAATAACTCAAATTCAAAACAGCGCTGCCTAACTGGTTTAGATATTAAGTCTAAAATATATTTATTGCTATTAACTAGTATGTCAAAACATTACAAAACCAAAAACAAAGAATACTAAAACAAAAACCACACATAACTATTCAAAAAAAGTCATAAAAACCGAGACAATCAGGACCAACTGATGAATAATAATAAAATAAATAATCAGTATTTACTGAATAACACAACTTACATAGTCGAAATCACCGAACTAATGCAATCTAATTGCCATTTATATTGGTTGATGCACATCACATTTAATTAATTTAATTCACGCCAGAAACAAGCTGAAATAGACTAAAACATATCCATACAGCGTGCATTAAATGCAAACGCCAAGACCAATAAAATCACACTTAGTGTAGATTATTCATACATACAAACACCTAAAACATACCTGGCAATCAATATATACATGCAGTAAAAACCCCACCCATTTAATAATATTAAAATTCAATCAGTTAGGTTATAACTCGCGAATTATTATGGAAATACAAGGTTACGTATTGCCACGGTTTTTTATTGAACTCAAATTGACGTTTATCTCTAACTGCCATAATGTTTACAGCGTAAAGTAAAGATGTAGCGCACTCATTAGTCATTGTATTATTTATTCCATTTCGTTTATGCATAACAAGCATTGGGTAAATTCAATCTATCTATGGCAGTTATTACATAAGCACACTGGAAATAAAAGCGTATCTGTACACTCACTATTAAACAGTAAGACTTAATTACTAAGTTTTATTTTTACAGATTGATACCTGTTTATAGGGAAACAATCTATCAACATAGTTCGAGTTAAACAGAGAAATGAAGGCGGATATGCTTTTATTTCCAGTTAGCATATAACAATGTCTAATTAATCATATTTTTCAAAATTAAAAGAATAATCCCTTATCGGAGATACAATTCATGGCTACAGAATCGAAAAAAATGGGGCTAATCGGTTTAACCGTATTAGTTGCCGTTAATATGATGGGCTCAGGTATTATCATGTTACCGGCTAGTTTGGCACAAACGGGTGCGATATCACTGCTTTCATGGGTAGTGACTGCAGTGGGCGCTATGTGTATTGCTTATACCTTTGCAAAATGTGGTGCATTTTGTAAGCGTGATGGTGGTATGTCTGCCTACTCTGAAGAAGCGCACGGTAAATCTTCATTCTTTATTGCTTCTTATACCTACTATGTTTGTCTGGTCATCAGTGCGGTGGCCATCGCCGTATCCTGCGTAGGTTACCTAAAACCTTTCTTCCCATGGCTCGGTCAAACCCCTATCCACACGTTTGTGGGTGTCGTTGCCATTTTGATTGTGACTATGGTTGCCAACTTTGCTGGCCCAAAAATCACCGGTCAAATCTCTGGCTTTACCGTTTGGGGGATCATCATTCCGGTAGCGGGTCTGTCAATCATCGGCTGGTTCTGGTTTGATCCAGAAATCTTTATGGCCGCATGGAACCCGCATGCTGACACCACTGTACACGCCGTATCTTCTGGTATCGCGCTAACCTTGTGGGCATTCTTGGGTATTGAATCTGCTGGTGCTAACTCCGGTGCAGTAGAAAACCCAGAGCGTAACGTTCCCCTCGCTTGTCTGTTCGGTACCGCTTTTGCTGCTATTGTCTACATTGCATCAACATCCGTTATCCAAGGTATTGTACCTAACGAAATTCTGGCCACATCAGATGCACCGTTCGGCCTTGTTTTCTCAATGATGTTCAGCCCACTGGTAGGCCAAATTGTTACCGCACTGGCTGTTATCGCCTGTATCGGTTCTCTGCTCGGCTGGCAGTTCACCAATGCTCAAGTATCTAAAGCGGCTGCAGACTCTAAACTGTTCCCACAAATCTTTAGCAAAATTAATGCGGCAGGCGCACCGGTTGTCGGTATGCTGATTATGTTGGTACTTGAGCTGATCTTGGCTTGTATGACCATCTCTCCAAACCTTATCAGCCAATTCAATGCGCTGTTAAACCTGGCCGTATTCATCAACATGGTACCGTATATCCTCTCTATGACCGGTCTGGAAGTGCTGCTGCGTAAAAACAAAGTTAGCAAAAGCCAGTACAAAATCGGTGCAACTGTCGGTACTATCGCGGTGGTTTACAGCATCTACGGTGTTTATGCATGTGGTGCAGATGCCGTATTCGGTGGTTCAATCATCACCCTGTTCGGTTACATCTTCTACGGCTTTATCGCAGCACGTGATGTTCCGGTAAACCAACAAGCAAAATAAATATCCATTCAGTGATGCTATAGGCAGTAATCGGTAGCATCCACTAGATAAAAAAAGCCTTATCT
>NZ_JBOFRH010000228.1:0-1331 GCF_051650925.1 Plesiomonas sp. | reverse complement strand
CATGCCGAACTCAGCAGTGAAACGCCGTAGCGCCGATGGTAGTGTGGGGTCTCCCCATGCGAGAGTAGGGAACTGCCAGGCATCAAATAAGTAGAAAGCCCATCCGAAAGGATGGGCTTTTTGCGTTTGGGATTTTGGACGTTTTAGGCTGGGTTACAATATGAACTTGGCTGTTTTTTTGTGTATCTCGCAAAAGAGTTTTTTAAGGCTCTATTTTTAATACATAAAAAACCTGTAAAGACGAAATTAGTTCTTCTGATTGCAATCACGTAGAATAGCCGCATTATTTTCTTCTGAGCCCGATTACGCATGTCATTACCTGAATGGTCCTCACTACAGCCTCATCACACTTTTGGATTACCTGCCAAAGCTCGCTGGATTAACGCGGTGACACAAGTGAGCGACTTGCTGAGTATCACACGATCATCTGCTTATCAGGGGTTACCTTTCTTGGTTTTAGGTGAGGGCAGTAATGTACTGTTTACCGATGATTTTGATGGTGTCGTGATCCTAAACCAGCTCAAGGGTATTGATATTCAAGAAGATGACTCTGCATGGCATCTGCATGTTGCGGCAGGCGAGTCATGGCATGAATTGGTGACGTTCACGCTTGAACAGGGTATGGCTGGAATGGAAAATCTGGCACTGATCCCCGGTTGTTGTGGTTCTGCGCCGATTCAGAATATCGGTGCGTACGGCGTTGAGTTTGAACAGTTGTGTGCGTATGTCGATGTACTTCAGTTAAGCTCCGGCGCTTCACAGCGCTTAAGTAAAGATGAATGTCAGTTCGGTTACCGTGACAGTATCTTTAAACATCAGTATCAGCACGATTATGTGATTACTGCGGTGGGATTACGTTTGCCAAAACAGTGGAAGCCTGTTGCGCATTACGGTGAGCTAGCCAAACTGACAGGTGATGAGCTTACCCCCATGGCTATCTTTACGATGGTTTGTGATATGCGAAAAAGAAAATTGCCAGATCCAAAACAAGAAGGCAATGCTGGGAGTTTTTTTAAAAATCCCCTGATCAGTGCTTCACAAGCTGAGCGGCTACTGGTTGATTTCCCGCACGCACCACTATATTTACAACACTCCGGTGAGTATAAAGTGGCGGCAGGCTGGTTGATTGATCAGTGTGGTTTAAAAGGCTATCAAATTGGTCAGGCTCGCGTTCATCCACATCAGGCCTTAGTTTTGGTTAATACCGGTAATGCCTGCGCACATGATGTTTTATGCCTTGCACAGCATGTTCGTCAGTCGGTATTTGCTCGATTTTCAGTCTGGCTCGATCCTGAAGTGCGTTTTATCGGCCGTTCCGGTGAGGTGAATGC
>NZ_JBOFRH010000227.1:0-6222 GCF_051650925.1 Plesiomonas sp. | reverse complement strand
GCGCTATTATGCTGTTTTTTGGGCTAGGCACATTACCGGCCATGCTTGCTGTAGGCCATACTGCTGAATATCTACGAAAACTGCTGGCCACAACACTGTTTAAACGTGTTTCGGCACTGCTTCTTCTAACCTATGGGTTGCAAACCGCTTATGTTGCGGTTCAACAGTTGACATAATTAGCAAATCAGTAAGCAAACGTGGTAAAATTGACCAAAATCAATATCAGGCAGTGTTATACGGTATGATCCCAGAGAAAAAGACGATCCGTCGCATCCAATCCGGTGGCTGCGCTATCCATTGTCAAGACTGCAGCATCAGTCAGTTGTGTATTCCTTTCACGCTGAATGAGAGTGAATTGGATCAGCTTGATAATATCATCGAGCGTAAAAAACCGATTCAAAAAAGTCAGGCACTGTTTAAAGCCGGTGATGAGCTAAAATCACTGTATGCGATCCGTTCTGGAACCATAAAAAGCTATACCATTACCGAACAGGGTGATGAGCAAATTACTGCTTTTCACTTAGCCGGTGATCTGGTTGGTTTTGATGCTATCAACTCAATGACACACCCTAGTTTTGCACAAGCACTAGAAACATCAATGGTCTGTGAGATCCCCTTTGAAGTGCTTGATGATCTCTCGGGTAAAATGCCTAAACTGCGTCAGCAGATGATGCGCTTGATGAGCAGCGAAATTAAAGTAGATCAAGATATGATCCTGCTGCTGTCAAAGAAAAACGCAGAAGAGCGTTTGGCGGCCTTTATTTACAATTTATCACGCCGTTTTGCAGCCCGTGGTTTTTCACCACGTGAGTTCCGCTTAACCATGACACGTGGTGATATTGGTAACTATCTTGGCCTGACTGTTGAAACTATCAGCCGCTTACTAGGCCGTTTTCAAAAAGCCGATATTCTAGCGGTAAAAGGCAAATACATTACCATTAATGATATTGATGCCCTCTCGGTACTCGCCGGTAACAATAAATCGGCCTGATCGACAAATTACCTGAATCGGGTCAAAGATTACTCATATTCTTGACCCGTATCTCTCTTCTTCCTGCCCGCTTCTGCTATCTATATATTACGAACTATCTACACATGTAGATTCAATAACCAGTAACCTCACACATTAAGGGGGACTGTATGATTAAGTACCGTAATATCCTCGTTGCAATTGATCCCAACCAAGAGGATCAACCTGCATTAAGTCGTGCCATCTATCTTGCTCAGCAAGAAGAAGGTGCAACGATTACCGCCTTTTTATCTATCTATGACTTCTCTTATGAGATGACATCAATGCTCTCTGCCGATGAGCGCCAAGCTATGCGCAACGGCGTTGTCGGGCAACGCATAAGCTGGATCAAAGATGTGCTTGCGCAGTATACGCAATCTGACAATAGCGGTAAGAGTGCAGTGCCCATAGAGATTAACGTTGTCTGGCACAATCGCCCTTTTGAAGCCATTATTCAGCAAGTTATTCGTGGAAAACATGATTTACTGATCAAAACAACGCATCAACATGATGGATTAGAGTCACTCATTTTTACACCAACAGACTGGCATCTGTTACGTAAGTGCCCATGCCCTGTGTTGATGGTCAAAGCACAAGCATGGCGTGAATACAGTAAATTGCTGGTTGCAGTAAACTTATCGAGTGATGAAGAGTACCATTTAGAGTTAAACCAGAAGCTAGTCTGTGAGGCACAAGCACTGAGTAAAGCACTGCCACAGTCTGAAATTCATCTGGTAAATTCCTACCCTTCTACACCTATTAATATCGCGATTGATATTCCTGAATTTGACCCTACTACTTACAATGATGCCATTCGTGGACATCACCTGCTCGGCATGAAGGCATTACGCCAGCACAATAATATTGATGCCGAACATACGCATGTTGTTGAAGGTCTACCGGAAGAGATTATTCCCGATATTGCCACTCAACTTGATGCCGAATTAGTGATCTTAGGCACAATTGGTCGTACCGGATTTTCAGCAGCATTTATCGGTAATACAGCAGAACATGTTATTGATCGGCTTACCTGTGATCTATTGGCTGTAAAACCAGAAGGGTTTATCTGCCCGATTGATGCCGAGAGCACATTGTAAATCGGTGCTGTATAGACAGTAATCTGTTGTATAAGTGAGCCATACAGCAGCCGTTATTATCTTCTACACAGATCCGGCAAGGCTATTTTAGTTTCTCACCACTTTTTATTAGCCTTGCCGTTTTATTTTTATAGCCAGTCGCCTTTTATAGGCGCTGTATTTTATAAGCTGAATCTTTTATAGGCGTTATTTTTTATACTCTTGCTATAGCCAACGAGTCTCACTGGTAAAACAAAGTGACAACCATGGGTCACTCCCCAGCTCATCCCCCAACTCAGCCCATAATTCAGCACGAATATTATCTTGTCGGTGTATACCCCAATCCCCTTCGCGTGGAACAAGAATATTCACTTCAACTTCATAGCGACGACCAATTTTTGCCAAATGGCTGGAGTATTCGATAAACCCGTGACGAGTGGCAATATGCGATAATGTTTGATCTAAATGATCTGAAAGTGAGGAGCGCGGTGCAACAAGTAACACTTCACGTAAGTTACGGCGTAACACATTAATGGGGATCAGCATCGCAACCAAAGCAAGTACCAACACCATTACGGAGTCAATGTATAGATTCATCCAAGCAAATTGGGTAGGTTCGAGCAGTTTAGCAATACAAAATCCAACCAATATGGTGGCACTTAATAGGCTATCTACCAACCACTCTTTGGCATCTACACTGACCAGCTCTGAGTTTACCGAGCGGGCAACCCGAGATTCAAACCAATATACCGTTAAACAAAATAGGGTTGATAGCGATGCATAGATTAATGCACTGTCGAGGTTAACCGTATGTCCACCGGTACGAATAGAGAGCAGAGCATTGAAAAATGCGTACATACACGTCAATAAAATAATACTGCCGTTTACCACATTAATCAGAGGTTCAAGGTGAGCGTAGCCATATTGAAAGCGGTGGTCATCTGGACGAGCAACCAGATAGGCGGTCATTAACCCGAGCCCTGTCATCGCCATACTGAGCAATGAAAACAGACCATCCATAAAGATGGCATCAGATCCAACAGATAAACCATAACCAATACCAAAGCCAGACATAATGATTGTTCCGGCCAATGACAGTTTTAAAGCCTGACGTTCCCTAATAAGGGCATGGTTAATAGCAACCATAAGTGTTCCTCCATTCAAATAAAAAAATGATACACATGAGTGATGTTTTTGAGCCGACGTTTTAGAGAGCAAAAATTATGCAGCACACGTTATATAGCACACGCCATATAGGACAAAGAGTCTAATATGGCTCATTAAGCCCTGCTCAGGCCACAACCGTAGAGTCAAAAACAGCTAGAAGATAGCATACAGATAATATTTGTACCCGACTCTATCTTCCTCTTTCCGATAAGACTTATCGTGTTTATCGTTTTATAATCACAAAAGATATTAAAAACACACTTTTAAGCACGTTTACGCTAATCATCATGATGACAATAAATTCTGAAAACCCCTTCTCGGCACGCTGGAGTCGAGCAGGAAATACGCTGTGTTTAGGACATTGGATCATTACCTACAACGATGCATTACTGAACATTCCTGATAAAAATAATGAAAATCATATGGATACATATGGGATTTACTCTTTTATGTCACCAGATGACCCACTATTTGCCGAAGGGCTACATTGTGATGAGTGGATTATTAAACATGCCGACTGGGTTGTTGACTGTTTTATTGATCACGCAATTCCGGTTGATGAAATGCACTTACGCTGGTTTTATGAGGCCATTAATCTGGCCGATTGGCGCTGCGGAAGCTGTGGTGGCTGCTAAGAACAGCCTGAGAGTCTAGTTATTGTCACATGTTCAAGGTATATTCTTCAACGTATCGAATTTTCGATATGCCGTTATTCAGGAGTAGGCCATGACTCGTGACGAGTTACTTCAATGGGCAGATATTGAATCTGCCAAAGCCAACGGAATGGCTGCCCTGAACAGTTATCACGGAAAAGAGTAATCTACTGGCCCGCTCTGCGGGCTTTTTTTTGTCGCAATTTTTGTGGTAATAACGGCAGAAAACCGTACCATACGCGGCATAGATTTATTGTACCAGATGCAATGTTTGCATCTTAGAGAATATCAGCATTAGAAATATGACGATGACACAAGATCTTAATCAAAAACAACAGTATAACTTCAATAAACTGCAAAAACGTTTACGCCGTGAAATCGGCACGGCGATTGCTGACTTTAACATGATTGAGGAAGGCGACCGGATTATGGTCTGCTTGTCCGGTGGTAAAGACAGTTATACGCTGCTCGATATTTTGCGTAATTTGCAGCAAAGTGCGCCAATTAATTTTGAACTGATTGCCGTAAATCTGGATCAGAAGCAGCCTGGTTTTCCGTCAGAAATCCTGCCTGCTTATCTGGAAAGTATCGGTGTTGAGTACAAAATTGTTGAAGAAGATACCTACTCTATTGTTAAAGATAAGATCCCCGAAGGCAAAACGACCTGCTCGCTCTGCTCACGCTTGCGCCGCGGTATTTTATATCGTACGGCGACTGAGTTGGGTGCAACCAAGATTGCATTAGGGCATCACCGCGATGACATCCTCGAGACGATGTTCTTAAATATGTTCTACGGTGGAAAACTCAAAGGTATGCCACCAAAACTGGTCAGTGATGATGGTAAGCATGTGGTGATCCGCCCACTGGCATATTGCCGTGAAAAAGATATCGAACGTTATGCTGAGGTGCGTGACTTCCCGATTATTCCGTGCAACTTGTGTGGTTCACAACCAAACTTGCAGCGTCAGGTCATCAAAGAGATGTTACGTGGCTGGGATAAGAGCCATCCGGGTCGAATTGAAACCATGTTCCGCGCAACGCAAAATATTGTTCCTTCACACATGTGTGATAGCGCATTGTTTGATTTCAAATCTATTCATGCCGGCAGCGAAGTGGTTGATGGCGGGGATATTGCGTTTGATAGGCAAGAGATCCCTCTGCAACCGGTGGGTCTAGAAGATGATGAAGATTTGGTCGTCAATATCGGCGAACGTCTTGATATTGTTGAGCTGAAATAACCGCAAAAAAAGAGAGCGCATTGCGCTCTCTTTTTATTTTCACACCAACATGTTCTTACACGATCAATCAATTACTTGTTGATACGGCGCTTGAATTCATTGGTACGGGTATCGATTTCGATCATATCGCCAATTTGTACAAAGTCAGCGACGGTCAGCGTGTAGTTAGTGCCGACCAGTGTTGCTGGCTTCATCACTTTGCCTGAAGTATCACCACGCGCAGACGGCTCGGTGTAAGCAACTTCACGAACGATAGTGGTTGGCAGTTCTACGCTGATAGCTTTATCGTTGTAGAAGGTCACTTGGCAGATATCTTCCATGCCGTCTACCATGTAGTGCAGCATTTCGCCCAAGTTTTCAGTTTCGATATCATACTGATTGTAATCACTGTCCATGAATACATACATTGGGTCAGCGAAGTAAGAGTAAGTACACTCTTTACGCTCCAGAATGATATCTTCCATTTTTTCGTCAGCTTTGAAGACTGTCTCGGTTCCCGCACCAGTTAGCAGGCCTTTCAGCTTCATTTTACACACGGCAGAGTTACGACCGGATTTGTTAAATTCGGACTTCAGTACAATCATTGGCTCGCCGCCAATCATAACTACGTTACCGGCACGGATTTCCTGAGCAACTTTCATCGGTATTTCCTGTATTCAACAAGAGTTTTTGAAAAGCGCCGTATTCTAACTGCTTTGTGAAAATTTCACTAGCTGACAAGCTAAATCTTCTGTCAAAGCTAACGTATTTGCCCATTCGAGTGCCTGTTTTTTCAGCAAACCATACTCATTATCTAAAGTAGACCATGCTTTTAGCTCACACTGACCTGCATTATAACCCTGACAAAACTGCTTCATAGGTTCGGCCAGCGCTGTTGGCCATGCCTCAAGATAGCGGGTTAAAAAGGCATCTAATTTTTCGATATGTGCCTGTTCTTCTTGCGGATAGATATGCCAGATAAAAGGAACGCCTGCCCACTGAGCTCGGATAAAAGAGTCTTCGCCGCGAATAAAATTCAGATCGCAACTCCAGAGCAAACGATCAAATCCGGCCTGATCAGTAAACGGCAATACCTCCAA
>NZ_JBOFRH010000226.1:0-1234 GCF_051650925.1 Plesiomonas sp. | reverse complement strand
CGTGAAGTTGAGAGATAGCCTAAACAGGTGAACAAAATTGCCAGTGGTGGGGTTGCCAGTACTACACCCCACAATAGATAGTTAATCATGTTCTGGCCCGAACCTTGCGCGTTCAGATATAGCGGAACTTTGGCGCGTTTTAGGCTGGCGGTCAGTACCATCAATACGATACACAGGCCGATAAAGGCAAGCCTGACCAGTGTATCGTTAAACTGGCGATCATTGAGTGAATTGAGTGCATCAGAAATACACCACAGCGGCACAAAACTGGTCAGTGAAACCGCGTAATAGCGCATCGCGCGGCTGACTTGCTGACTGTTCCAGCCAAAATGGGTGATAAACAGCCCTTTGGCGCGGGCAAAATTGGCGGTCAGTACAAACAGGCTGATGACCGGAACGAGGCTAAGTAGGCTTTCGCCAAATGCAATCGCGGCCGGATATGCCCAAGCATTGAGCAAACCATTACCCACTGCGGCCAATAAAATGGGTACCGGCAGTGCATACCAAGTTGACCAGATAAGCGTTCGCAGCGTTAGTCCGAAAGAGTCGAGCGTAACTTTACCGACACGGCTTGAGGCCATATCAAGAAAGCAGAGGTAGCGGTTACGGCTGTATCGAGCCGCAATCACCAAGCAGAGTGCCACAATCATCCAGATAACGCTTTCGCTCTGTACGCTTTCGGCAAAACCCTGCGCAATTTGTCCGGCGATATCCATCGAGACAATCTGATGCATATCATTGAGCACGGCCAGCGGAAAGCTAAAGCCTATGGGGTTGAGATCGGGCAGCCAAAACAGATAGCGGTTGGTGGCAATTTTGATCTCTTTGAGCGCATCAATCTGCTGATTGGTGGCCACTTTTAACTTTGCTAACTCTAAAATACTGGTATCCGTACCGGTGATCAGAGAGGTTAGCAAGTCATGTTGGATCTGATACTGGCTATCCCAGATTTGCCGCTGATTTTTAGGTAATGCCGCGATCTGCTCTTTTTGTTCATCGGTTAATGCGGTGCTTAGCATTTCGTCAAACTGAATCCGTTTGGCACGAATATCGGCCATTTCACGATCGAGCTGCTGTGGTTTGGGCATTTTTGGCAGTTTGGCAATTTGTGAGCGTAAGCTCTCACCCAGTGCATTGGAAACGGATAACCACTGCGCCTGTTCGCGAATGCTGCTCAACGCCATTTTGACCTGATTGGTGTTGGCCTGCGCTGTGCGCTGGGCTTCAGCAGTTC
>NZ_JBOFRH010000225.1:0-14931 GCF_051650925.1 Plesiomonas sp. | reverse complement strand
CGGCTGAATTTGCTTTTGGCGGGTGGACAAAACCATGACGCACGCGTGAAGCGGTAGGACGGCTGCGATGATAAGCGGGTAATGGGGTCATAAGTTCCTCCGGTTCACGATAATTGCGTTGCATTTTAGCAACATAATTAAGTCTACTCTTGTGCGAAGGGCTTTTGAATGGGATAGCTACAAAATAGTGTGAAATCTTTAACAGCTTTTAAAAATAAACAAAATTCCCTGAGTATCAGAGGGTATTTACCCTCTGTTTCTCTCTTCCGCTCAGAGAGTAGTGCGGTGGGCTGCCTGAATCAGCATTTGGGTATAGGGCTGTTGAGGATGAGTAAACAAAGCTTCAGTTTCACCCTCTTCGATAACACTTCCCTCTTTAAGTACCAAAACTCGGTGGCAAAGCGCTCTTACCACGGCTAAATCGTGGCTGATAAAAAGATAAGAGAGTGAGTGGGTATGTTGCAGCTGTTTTAGCAGATCAAGGATCTGGGCTTGTACTGTTCGGTCGAGCGATGAGGTGGGTTCATCTAAAATCAGTAGCTCAGGCTTGAGAATTAAGGCTCGGGCAATAGCTATCCGCTGGCGTTGTCCGCCGGAAAACTCAAAAGCATAGCGGTGGCGGGTTGCTGGGTCTAAGCCTACCTCTTGCATAATCGCGATGACACTGGCTTCACAGGTTTGAGGGCTGGGGTTGGCGTGCAGTTTAAATCCTTCAGCAATAATTTCACCCACTGGCATACGTGGGCTGAGTGCTGAAAATGGGTCTTGAAAGATTATTTGAATACGTGAACGGTAAGGCAGCATCTGTTTGCGGTTAAACGTATTGAGTGCATGATCAGCAAACTCAATATTGCCTTGTGCGTCAATCAGGCGTAATAGGGCGAGGCCACAGGTACTTTTGCCAGATCCACTCTCTCCAACTAACCCTAAGCTTTCACCTTTGCGCAGGGTAAAGCTCACGTTATTTACCGCTTTGACATGATCAACAGTGCGTTTGAAAAAGCCTTTTTTTATTGGAAACCAAACTCGTAAATCGGTAACTCGCAGCAGTTCAGGGCTATGTAAGGCGAGTGGAGTAGGTTTTCCGCGTGGTTCGGCATTAATTAATTGCTGGGTATAGGGGTGTGTGGGGGTAGAAAACAGTGCTGCTGTGGTTGCGGTTTCTACTATCTGCCCGTGGCGCATGACAGCAACACGGTTTGCTAATGATTTTACGATATTGAGATCATGTGTGATAAACAGCATCGCCATATTGAGATCGCGTTGTAACTGTTTTAGCAAGGTCAGGATCTGTGCCTGTACCGAGACATCGAGTGCGGTGGTTGGCTCATCGGCAATCAGCAGATCGGGTTCATTAATTAGCGCCATCGCAATCATAATACGCTGACGTTCACCACCTGAAAGTTGGTGGGGGAATGCCGATAGCTTTTTCTCCGGATGCCGGATGCCGACTTTGTGTAACCATGCCAAAATCAGTGTATCAGCCTGTGTGCCACTGATGCCTTGATGAATATCGAGTGACTCAGCTAACTGTTGCTGTACCGTATGCAGCGGATTGAGCGAAACCATGGGTTCTTGGAATATCATGCCAATTTTATTGCCCCGAAGCCCGCGCAATTGTTGCTCGGTGCTGTGCAGCAGATTATTACCGGCATAGGTAATATCACCTTTTGGATAGTGCACACTCTCTGGATGCAGTTGCAAAATGGAGAGGGCGGTAACAGATTTTCCCGATCCACTTTCACCGACGAGAGCCAGTGTTTCCCCGCGCATAATGGTGAGCGAGATATCCTGCACCAGCGTGGTATCGGTTTTTCCCTGCCTGACATTGATATGCAGATTGCGGATCTCAATGAGGGGAGAATTGGCCGGTGATTGATTCGTGTGCGTTATGTGGCTGCAGTTATCCATCATCAATACGCCTTTTGAGGGTCATAGGCATCGCGCAATGCTTCACCAATAAAGACCAGTAAAGAGAGTAACAGGGATAACACCACAAAAGCGGAGATCCCAAGCCATGGGGCTTGTAAGTTAGCTTTACCTTGCGCTAATAACTCACCTAAAGAGGGAGAACCTAAAGGTAAACCAAAGCCAAGAAAATCGAGCGAAGTCAGCGTGGTGACAGAGCTGCTGAGAATAAAGGGCAGAAATGTCAGTGTGGCTACCATGGCATTAGGTAAAATATGTCGCCACATAATCAGATGATCGGGGATACCCATTGCATGTGCTGCGCGGATATAGTCAAAATTTCTGGCCCGTAAAAACTCGGCTCGAATAACCCCGACAAGGCTCATCCAACCAAACAGTACGGTAATACCAAGCAGCCACCAAAAATTGGGTTCAACAATGCTGGATAAAATAATCAGCAAAAAGAGGGTTGGCATGCCTGACCAAACCTCAATAAAACGCTGCCCGAGTAAGTCTATTTTCCCGCCATAATAGCCTTGTACCGCACCGGCAATAATACCAATAATGCTTGAAAGAAAGGTTAATGAGAACCCAAATAAGATTGAAATTCGCAAGCCATAAATTAAACGAGCAAGAACATCACGCCCTTTATCATCAGTGCCTAACCAGTTGATATTGGTTGGCGCAGAAGGTGCAGCCGTTTGCAGGTTATAATTGATGGTGTTGTAGCTAAAACGAATTAGTGGCCACAGCATCCAGCCATGTTGTTCTATTTTTTCACTAATGTAGGGGTCACGGTAATCTGTTTCTGTTTCAAAATCACCGCCAAAGGTGGTTTCGGTATAATTGGAAAATACCGGGGTATACAGATCCCCGTGATAGTAAACCAACAGCGGTTTATCGTTAGCGATAAATTCAGCCCCAAGGCTAATAATAAATATCAGCATAAACAGCCATAACGACCAGTAACCGCGCTTATTGGCGCAAAAACGTTGCCAGCGTTGCTGTGCTACCGGCGTGGTAAATAGTGCCATTATTTGCGCGCCTCAAAGTCAATCCGAGGGTCTACAGCGGTGTAGGTAATGTCACTTAAAATACCCAGCAGTAGACCAAGCAATGTGAACATGTAAAGTGTGCCAAACATCACCGGATAGTCGCGCTGCATGGTCGCTTCAAAGCCAAGTAACCCCAAACCTTCAAGGGAAAACATCACTTCTATTAGCATTGATCCGGTAAAAAACATGCTGATAAATGCGGCGGGAAAACCGGCAATAATGAGCAGCATGGCATTACGAAAAACATGTTTATACAGTACTTTTTTTTCTGATAAGCCTTTTGCTCGTGCGGTGGTGACATATTGCTTACGAATTTCATCAAGAAATGAGTTTTTAGTCAGCATAGTGAGCGTGGCAAAACCACCAATAACGGTAGCAGCAATGGGGAGTGCCATATGCCAGAAGTAGTCGGCTATTTTTCCATACCATGAAAGCGAATCAAAGTTTTGTGAAACCAATCCGCGCAGGGGAAACCAATCAAAATAACTGCCCCCAGCGAAGAGTACAATCAGTAAAATGGCAAACAAAAAACCAGGAATGGCATTGCCAATAATGACCAGACTGCTGCTCCAAATATCAAATGCTGAACCGTGACGTACCGCTTTTTTAATACCTAGAGGGATTGAGACAAAATAGATAATCAGTGTACTCCACAAACCAATAGAGATAGAGACAGGTAATCTATCAATAATAAGTTGTGTAACAGAGCTACCTTTAAATAGGCTATCTCCAAAGTCAAAACGCAGATAATCCCACAGCATAGTGAAGTAGCGCTCATGCAGTGGTTTATCAAAACCAAAGCGTGTTTTAATTGCGGCTACCACTTCTGGGTCTAAACCCCGTGAACCGCGATAAGCGCTCTCTTGTGAACTGTTGGTTTTAATGGCTTTGACTTCAGCACCGGCGTTACCGTTAAAGCGCCCAAGGACATCAGCATCTTGAAGTTGGATAGTGGCAATGGCCTGATCAACAGGCCCACCGGGAGCAATTTGCACAATAAAAAAGTTGACGGTAATGATCGCCCATAACGTGGGGATAATTAACAGTAATCGCCGCAATAAGTAAGCTGCCATATTGCTTTTCCCTGCCTTGTTATTTACTACCTAACAGGCCGCATTCACGGCCAATAAGGTGTCTACATTCTTATTTATCGTTAGGCGTGATAAAAATACGCGACGTCATCATCACCGGTTTATTGGCGCTGTGCGGGCAGTTTCATGGCTTTATTGACATCAACCCACCATGTATCAAACCCCAATGCATATTCTGGCCGCATTTCAGGTTTATCAAATTTATCCCAGTAGGCGACGCGAAAATTACTCATGTGCCACTGCGGGATAACAAACATATTCCATTGTAGGATACGATCAAGCACATGCCCTAATGCGAGTAAACGCTTCGGATCTCGCTGAGAACGGTCAATATCTTCCGTTAAGGTATCAATAACATGGTCGGTGACACCGGCTAAGTTATAGGTGGAATCAATATATTTGCTATTCCATGCCAGTTTAAGATCGGGGCTCGGGTAGGCGGATGCAGAGTATCCGCTGGCAATCATATCAAAATCACGTTTACGTAAGCGGTTGATATATTGTGAGGTGTCAACCACACGGACATTCATCGTAATGCCCAAACGCGCTAAATTTTGTTTTAACGGGGCGGCAATACGTTCGTTCGTGCTGTTATACGTGAGCAGTTCAAATTCAAAAGGCTGGCCGGTTGCGGTATTGACCAGTTTGCGGTTATTAATTTTCCAGCCTGATTGTTCGAGCAGTTGCATGGCTTTGCGCAGGTTAGGGCGGTTATTGCCTGAGCCATCAGAGCTGACGGGCTGGTATTCGGTAGTGAAAATCTCTTGCGGAACACGGCCTCTGTACGGCGAGAGAATGGCCAGCTCATCTTCTGACGGTAAACCTTTGGCTTCATACGCGGTGTTTTGAAAAAAGCTGCGGGTTCGGCTGTATTGGCTGTAAAACATGGTTTTATTGAGCCATTCAAAATCAAAGGCTAAGTTAATGGCTTCACGTACATTGCGCTGGCTAAACAGGGGTTTTTGCGTATTAAAAACGAGCCCTTGCATACCCTGTGGAATTTTATGGGGAATAGTATCGCGCAGAATGTAGCCTTTATTGAAATTAGGGCCGGTATATAAGGTGGCCCAGTATTTTGCCACACTCTCTTCACGGAAATCGTATTCACCAGCTTTGAATGCTTCGAGTGCTACTGTGTCATCACGGTAGTAGTCATAGCGAATGGTATTGAAGTTAAAGCGTCCGCGGTTCACCGGCAGGTTGGCGGCCCAGTAGTCGGGTTGTAGTTGGTAAGTTACTGACTGACCAAGGGTAAATTGGCTGATGGTATAAGGCCCACTGCCGACTGGCGGGGTTGTCAGTGGTTCGGCCAGATTACGATTTTCCCAGTAATGCTTGGGAAGAATTTTTAATCCACCAATCAGGCTTAACAGCAGGGCACGATCAGGCTGTTTTAAATTAAAACGAACAGTAAGTGGTGAAATGGCTTCAACACTGCTGACATTTTGGTAGTAGGTTTTAAACTGTGGCACACCTTGTTGCATGAATTTATAAAATGAGAACACCACATCTTCAGCACGAATTGGCTGATTATCATGAAAACGAGCATTTGGGTTGATGCGTACTTCCATCCAAGCGAAGTTGTTGGGGTAACGCGCCACCTCGGCAATCAGTGGGTAGTAACTCTCTATTTCATCGGCAGAGGGGGTGAATAGCGTGTCGTAGAGGGTATCGGTATCTACCGCGGCCACTCCGCGCTGGGCAAACCGGTTAAAGTTATCAAATGTGCCGATAGCATGAAGGGTAACATTTCCCCCTTTAGGGGCGGCTGCATTCACATAATCAAACTGGGTAAATTCAGAGGCATATTTTGGTGAGCCTATTGCTGCAAAGGCGTAGCCATCATTAATTTCTGCACTGATGACGGTATTGTTTTCTTCACTGTGACTGTTTGCGGCGTGTGTTTTCTCAATATCCGTTTTTGTTGTGTTGTTTTTTGTTTTTTCAGTGTGTTGGATATGCGTGGTATTTACGGCAGGAGAGTGCGGTGTTTGTGTTGCAGCATAGACTGAAAATGCGCTGCATACAGAAAGTGCAGACAGCGCAGCGATACAGACTTGGCGGATAAAACGCATTTCAGTCACTCCTTTCGCTATAGTTTCTCATCATGCATGTGCATAAGATTTTATAACGAAAAAAGCGGGCTATATCTTTTGAAGATCATGCTGAAGAGGATTTTCTTGATGAGATTAACTACCTTTTCAAGATTAACTCTAACAGACTAAATTCAAGTCTAAAGACCCAATTCGAGATCTACAATATTAAGTCGCTTCGTTAACGGAAATCACACGACGAGCCTGACGGTAACGGTTCTTCCAGTAGCCATCGTTGAGGTTTGAGATCATAACCCCAGAACTGGTGGATGCATGAACGAACTTACTGTTACCAATATAGATGCCAACATGACGCCCTGTCGAGCCGGTGTTGAACAAAACCAGATCGCCCGGTTCAAGTTGTTTTTTGTTGATTGATTTGCCCGTTGTTTGTTGATCGCGGGTAGAACGCGGAAGTTCGATACCAAATTGCTCAAGGAAGGTGCGTTGTACGAATGCAGAACAGTCAATTCCCTTTTTGCTATTACCGCCTAGACGATAACGTACACCACGCCATTCTGAGAATTGATCAAGAATACGGGTTTTAACATTGGTATTGCGGACTAACTCTTCAAACTCAGCCTGAGAAGCTTGCTGTACTTGCGATACGTGCGTTTCCGCATTCTTATCAGTATGAGTCTTAGTGGCGGTTGTGCTACAAGCTGAAAGCAAAAGCATCAAGGTTGCCATTGGCAGCGTTCGTAGGACCTTACTGAAGGTCGATGGAGCCTCTGTCATTGGTAACATTTCCTTTTATTCATTCCATTGAATGTGTCGGGTTATGAGTAAATAGATCAGCTAAACGTTTTTCAGACTACGAATTGCTCATCATAAGGGCAAATTAAAGATCTCTAAAACGTGCGCTTGTCCGCATTTATGCGGAACATTTGCAGGTGTAATGTTCAGATATCTCCCACATTTCATGCTGCTATTATTGGCGGCAGAAGTTTTGCGGGCCGTAAGGTTACCTAAAAACGCAGCATATTTCGAGCTTTCTCTTATGCAAAATGGTGCGTTTGCTGTTTGATTGAACGTAATGGTTACGATCTGTTTTTTTAATGCGGTGATTATCAGCTAATTTTTGTTTATGAATTTCAAGGCATTAATTTGAATTTTTCTGCTAACCCGAGCATATGAATTTATTTCATGAGCGTGAAATTGATCACGCTATCTTGTTCCTGTTTTAGTAATCGTTTGCGTCGATGTGTGCAGCACGTATCATGTTTCCGGTAACAGTCCTGTTCATTTGAGGTAAACATGTCGCTGTCTAAATCTGTTCTTGCCCTGGCTATTGCTGCTGCATCTGCGGCGGTTTCATTTGCATCTTATGCTGCTGAGAAAGCAGATCTGATGATCACGGATGCTACTGTGCTAACCATGAATGCTGAAAACCGTGTGTTTGAGCAGGGTACGGTGGTTGTGAAGGGAAACAAAATTGTGGCAGTCGGCGGCCCAGAGATTGCAAAACAGTACGAGGCAACCACGGTGCTTGATGTGGATGGCGATATTGTGATGCCCGGGCTGATTAATACTCATACTCATGCCTCGATGACGGTATTCCGTTCGTTAGCTGATGATGTGCCAGACCGTTTACACCGCTATATTTTCCCGCTGGAAAATAAGATGGTTTCGCGCGATATGGTGCGGGTTGGCGCGAATCTGGCGAATGTTGAGATGATTAAAGGTGGGGTGACCACCTATGCGGATATGTACTATTTCGAAGATGAAGTGGCCAAAACCGTGGATAAAGCGGGTATGCGTGCCATTTTAGGTGAGTCTGTGATTAAGTTTCCGGTTGCGGATGCAAAAAATGCGGATGAAGGCATTCAGTATGCGGTGAATTTTATTCAGCAGTATAAAAATCACCCACGTATTACACCGGCTTTTGCACCGCATGCACCGTATACCAATACGACCGAGCATCTGCAAAAGATTGCTAAATTGTCTCAAGAGCTTGATGTGCCGGTGATGATTCATCTGGCCGAAACGGATCGTGAGCAGGAAGAGATTGCTAAACGTACGGGCGGGAAAAGCCCTGTGCAGTATATGGCAGATATCGGTGCGCTGAATAATAAAGTGCTGGCTGCGCATGCGATTATGGTTGATGAAAAAGATATCGATCTGCTGAAAAAGTACGATGTGGGTGTGGCACACAATATGAGTGCCAATATCAAGTCAGCCAAAGGCGTTGCTCCGGTGACTCAGATGCTGGAGAAAGGCGTTCGCGTTGGGTTGGGGACTGATGGCCCGATGTCAGGGAATACGCTGACCACAATGGATGAGTTAGGTCAGGTTGCGAAGGTACATAAATTGGCGACCAAAGATCGTGCAGCAATGCCACCATTGACGGTTGTTGAGATGGCGACCATGGGGTCGGCACGTGCTCTGCATATGGAAGATAAAATCGGTTCACTTGAAAACGGTAAGCTGGCGGATGTGATTGTTGTTGATACGAAAGCGCCAAACATGGTGCCAATGTATAACCCGTTTGCTGCACTGGTTTACGGTGCGTATGGTGCGAATGTTCGCCACACGATTGTTGATGGCAAGGTGTTGATGCAAGATCGTAAAGTGCTGACATTAGATGAAGATGCAGTGCGTAAAGAAGCAATGGCATTTGCAGATAAAGTGCGTCAAACCGTGATTGCTAGCGGTGAAGTCGTCAAATAACGACATCTATCCAATACGCATACTATCGCATAATATAGGCCGCTTTGAGTATTCGCCATTATGCAGCACAGTTATGCTGTGTAATGGCTTACTGGCTATATATTTTTGGGATAAGTGATGAAAAAAGTAATGTTATCTGCTGCGGTATTGGCCATGGTTATGGTGGTTTCAGGTTGTGCAAAACACCATCACATGACAAAACGCGAACGTAATACCACTATAGGTGCGGCTACCGGTGCGGTTGTCGGCCATGTGTTGACTGACGGTAGTACTTTGGGTACTGCCGGTGGTGCGGTGGTAGGCGGGATGATTGGTCACTCTTCACGTTAAATGCCGATGATGTATGTAGGCTGGATATAAAGAGAGTCCTGAACAGCGGAGCCTGTTTGGGACTTTTTACTTTTTATCCGCAGAATGGCAGTGTAACCTACCTTAGCTTATCGATTTTTCACTGCGAAACGCGGTGCAATACGTTTATCGTTCAACAGGGAGGAGTTGCCGATGTTCCCCGTCGATACACATACCCACACAGTGGCCAGTACGCACGCGTACAGCACCATTCATGATTATATTGCGCAAGCTAAGTTAAAGGGAATTCGTCTGTTTGCGACGACTGATCATGGTCCGGAAACGGCTGACTCTCCGCATCACTGGCATTTTATGAATTTACGGGTATTGCCACGTGTCGTTGAGGGTGTCGGTATTTTACGCGGTATTGAGGCTAATATTCGCAATGTTGCCGGTGAGATTGATTGTAATGACAAGATGTGGGCGGTGTTGGATCTGATTCAGGCCGGTCTGCATGATCCCTTCTTTATCCCGCAAGACAAAGATGTGCATACACAGGCTTTGATTAATACGATTAAGAGCGGAAAAGTTCAGATTATTACTCACCCAGGAAACCCTAAGTTTCCGATTCATGTTGATGAGGTTGTGCAGGCTGCGGCGGAGTATCGGGTTGCGCTTGAGGTGAATAATTCATCGTTCGTGGTCTCTCGACAGGGCAGTGAGCTGACGTGTCCGGCCATTATTGATGCAGCAAAACGGCATGGTGCTTATCTGGTGATGGGGTCTGACTCGCACATTGCCTACAGTTTGGGTGATTTTGAGCACTCACTGCGTTTAATTAATGCGGCTAATTTTCCGCATACACGCTTATTAAATACATCCCCCCGTAAATTGCTCGATTTTTTAGAGATGCACGGTAAGCCTGCGATCCCTGAATTTGCAGATTTTTAAACTGTAATGGATGGCGGCAACAGTGAGCGCCGTTAGGTTTTTTCCCTAACGGCAAAATAAGAGTTATCACTGTTTATTTACTGTAAGCCAATGATTGTTCCATCAGGTTGTAGATCAACCCCCAGATAAGCTGGCCGTTCCGGTAGGCCCGGCATGGTGAGCACATTTCCGCATAACGCATAGATAAATCCAGCCCCCGCGCACAGTTTAATTTCACGGATTGGCAAAATGAAACCTTGTGGTGCACCTTTGTCTTTTGGCTCATGGCTGATTGAGAGTGGCGTTTTAGCCAGACAGACAAACAGTTCGGGCAGATTCAGTTGCTCTATTTGTTGCAACTGTTGCTGGGCCAGATCTGACAATACCATCTCTTTTGCACCGTAGCCGCGTGTTGCAACGGCGGTCAATTTATCGAGCAAAGTGGTGTGTTGTGCGGGGCTGACTGAGTATAACGGGCTAAATGAAGCCACTTGTTTGCAGGCGTGGATTACTTTTTCGGCCAGTTGTGTTGCCCCTTGTCCACCGAGTGAGAAGGCATCACTCAGTGCGGTTTCGCTGCCGGTAGACTCTATTTGCTGGCACAACCACGTGAGCTCGGCCTCGGTATCATGTGGAAAACGGTTAATGGCTACAACAACGGGTAGGCCATATTTTTGCACGTTTTTTATGTGCCACAGAAGGTTGCTAAAACCTGATTCCAGCGCAGAGTGCGCTTTTTCGGTATGGGTGGCGTGGGCTTTTAAGCCGCGCACTGTGGTGACCAGTACGACACAGTCTGGGTGTTTTTCTGCTACCTGAGCTTTGATGTTGCAGGCTTTTTCCAGCCCCATGTCGGAACCAAAACCGGCTTCGGTGACCGTGTATTCGCTCAGTTGTAGTGCGAGTTTATCGGCAATGATGGATGAGTTTCCGTGCGCGATATTAGCAAATGGGCCGGCATGGATCAGTGTCGGTACACCTTCAAGGGTCTGCATCAGTGTAGGGGCGATACAAGATTTCATGATCACGCTCATTGCGCCTGCAACGCCCAGATCATCGGCGGTGATGGGTTTTTGCTGGCGGGAGTAAGCCAGAATGATACGCCCGACACGGCGGCGCATATCGGCCAGATCATGTGACAGTGCCAAAATAGCCATCAGCTCAGAGGCGGCAGTAATGGCAAAGCCGCTGGTGCGTGTGATGCCGTTGGCATGGCTGTTTGGTGGATTGATACCGATTTGTACGGTGCGCAAGGTGCGATCATTGAGATCCAGCACGCGATCCCACACGATATTGTCGGGATCTATATCCAGTGCGGTGAGATCTGTTCGTTCGGTAAAGCGATGCTGGCCCAAACGGGTTTCGTGGTACAGACGTGCATCAATGGCGGCTGCGGCAAGGTTATGCGCGGCAGTAATGGCGTGGATATCACCGGTCAGGTGCAGATTGAGCTCATCCATTGGCGCAACTTGACTGTAGCCACCTCCTGCCGCACCGCCTTTTATCCCAAAAACTGGCCCCATTGAGGGCTGACGGATACAGGCGATGGTTTTTTTCCCCAACGCGGCCAGCCCTTGTGCCAGCCCGAGGGTGGTGACGGTTTTGCCTTCACCCTGCGGAGTGGGGGTGATGGCGGTAACCAGTATCAGTTTTCCACGTGGCAGCTCTTGGGTACGTTGTAGTGCACTGAGGTCAACTTTGGCCTTATAGCGCCCGTAGGTGGTGATTTCGCCGGAGATGAGGCCCATTTTTTCGGCAATTTGGGTAATGGGCTCTAAGGTGGCGTGGTGACAGATTTCTGCGTCTGTTTTCATGTTTTCCCGAAAATTGTGTTGTTGTGCCTATCCGCAAGGCTGTACCTGAGATCGGCGATAATTCAATCAGATCTGGGTGATCTAATAGATCTTTCCGAACAGATCAAGATGTGTTAGGTACAGGCGAACGTCAAACTCCAGCTGGTGGTAGCGGGGTTCAATGTGTTGGCAGAGTTGGTAAAAGGCTTTGTTGTGATCTTTTTCACGCAGATGTGCAAGTTCATGCGTGACTATCATGCGTAAGAAATCGGCCGGTGCATCTTTAAACAGTGAGGCTATCTGGATCTCTGCTTTGGCTTTGAGCTTGTTTCCCTGTACACGCGAAATAGAGGTGTGCAGACCAAGCGCATGTTTGATGACGCTGATTTTGCTGTCGTAATAAACGCGGTTGAGTGGTGGAGCATTACGTAGGTAGTCATTTTTCAGTGCCATGGTGTACTGGTACAACGCTTTGTCACTGTTGATGTTATGTGGTTCGGGGTAACGCTCGCGCAGTAAGTGGCCGAGTTGCCCTTTTTCGATAACCTGAGACACTTGCTGTTTCAGATCGTCAGAGTAGCCGCTGAGGTATTTTAATTCGGTAATCACAGCCGATGTGCTCCTGAATAACGGGTGAATATCTGCTATTCATGCCGTATCAGCAATAAAATAGGGTAAGCGGGCATTCTAAGAGGATTTCATGATGAATCCAATCATGATAAACCTAATGCTGATTGATTATCGGGTGATGTAAACGCAGCGGTGAGGCGTGCTGTTCATATCACCCGATTGTAGGGTTGCTTGCTTTAGCGCTTAATATTTATCGCTCATTGTGTCACGCGCATGATATCAAGTACGTGATCAACCACTGACAAGGATATGCTGCGCAGCTTGGGTGGCAATTTCAACGGCGCGTTCGGTGTTGTCGGCACGGCTTAATGTGACACCAAGACGGCGGCGACCGGCAATTTCCGGTTTACCGAAGAGACGCAGTTGTACATTCGGCGCAGCCAGTGCCTGTGCTAGGCCGCGAAAGCGCAGATCGGTGCTGTGCAGTTCCGGCAGGATCACGGCTGATGCTGACGGGCCATGCTGTGTGATGTTGCCTATCGGCAGGCCGAGAAAAGCGCGAACATGCAGGGCAAACTCAGACAAATCTTGTGATATCAGTGTCACCATGCCGGTATCGTGTGGGCGAGGTGAGACTTCACTGAACAGCACCTCATCACCACAAATAAACAGCTCTACTCCGAACAGACCATAGCCACCGAGTGATTTTACAACCTGAGCTGCCACCTGTTGGGCACGTTCGAGAGCGGTTTGGCTCATGGCTTGTGGTTGCCATGACTCACGGTAGTCACCCTCTTCTTGTCGGTGGCCGATAGGGGCGCAGAAGTGAATACCGTCAACGGCCTGTACGGTGAGCAGGGTGATTTCAAAGTCAAAACGTACAAACCCTTCGATGATGACTCGGCCTTTACCCGCGCGCCCGCCCTCTTGTGCGTACTGCCATGCATTGTGCAGATCGTGTTCACTGCGCAGAACACTCTGGCCTTTTCCGGAAGAGCTCATGACTGGTTTTACAACACATGGGTAGCCAATTTCACTGGCTGCCTGACTAAAGTCAGTATAGTTATCGGCAAAACGGTATGGCGAGGTAGGAATATTCAACGTTTCGGCAGCTAAACGGCGAATACCTTCGCGGTTCATGGTCAGCCTGGCTGCCTGTGCACAGGGCACGACGGTTTGCCCTTGTTGCTCGAGTTCAAGTAATACGTCAGTGGCAATGGCTTCTATTTCAGGTACCACATAATCGGGTTTTTCTTGCAGGATCAGGGCGCGTAGGGCGTTGCTATCGAGCATATTGATCACATGGCTGCGGTGTGCAATTTGCATGGCCGGTGCGTCAGGGTAACGGTCAACGCCGATAACTTCGATTCCGAGCCGTTGACACTCAATAGCGACCTCTTTTCCGAGTTCTCCACAGCCTAACAACATCACTTTTGTTGCTGACGGGCGCAGCGCAGTACCTAGCATAGTTTCATCACCTTTATCGGGTATATGGCAGAAAAAATGTTACAGAAATGGCTTTTTGCAGCGAAAAACAGGGCTAATTATAAAAGGAAAACGTTTGCGCGGTAAAGGCTGTTGCCAAAAAGAGAATACAGGCTTTTTACTGGAAGCCGAAAAAGACAGAAAAAGTGATAGCCGGTGGCAGGCGGGTGATAAAACGGGTAACACGACCTGTTACCCGAGTATTGTAACGCTGATAGGGTTTAATCAGTGGTTTATCATTAAATATGAGTAAAGATACCCATTTTCAACTTGAGCATTTTTTAGATAAACATATTCAGATAGCGGTGGTGATCTCTGTGGTCTTGGTTGCAGACGGCGTTTTTAATAGCTGTGGCAAGTTGTCTTTGCCTATCAGATGCAGTGCACCGACCACCACCATATAGCGGCCTGCTGGCATCTCTTTGAGTTTATCGGCCCATTTTTGGTTTCGTTCAGCCAACAGCGGGCTGTGCAGACCATCGGCCAGATCAGGAATATTGTGCAGCGTCGGTTCACTGCCATTGGGTGTAACCCACAAGGCTTCAACCTGACGCAGTGTGTCTGCGGTAGTATTCCACTCTTCAAGCGTTTCAATTAACAGTGGCAGGCCGTTATCCTCAAGTGTTTCGAGGATATTCATTTGTGCCTGTGAGCCTTCCAGTTCGATAATCGGTAAACCGCGCTGACGGGCATAATGCAGAATTTGATAATCGACACCGTATTCTGCTTTCATCCCCATTTTTTGAGCTTGCATGGCTTGCAGTGTCAGTGCCGCTTGCCATGGGTGTAGGCTATTGAGCAGGTCGGCTGAAATACCCGTTTCCTGTGCATAGCGTTTAAGCAAGGCTATGTGGGAAGGGGTGAGCAGTGCGCTGAGCGGTTTTTCCGGTGGGCTGATTTTGGCCAACGGTGTGTCAGCGGTGATATCAGCCTCCACGATGAGAGCATCAATATTGTCGAGTTTGCGTAGCAGCTCTGGCGGTAGGGTAGAGAGGCGATCACTGGCCATGTGAATGCTGCCAACCAGTTCGAGATCAACATCATCAAG
>NZ_JBOFRH010000224.1:0-1109 GCF_051650925.1 Plesiomonas sp. | reverse complement strand
AATGCGACGCGGCATGGGTTAACTCCACTTTAAATCCTGCTGAAGATGGTAACGTACTGCGTGTATTTTCGCATCCGTCATGTAACAAACTCTGCGCTGCGCACGGCTGAAGCGGTTCTGGTTGTCTTTGGGGTGTAAGACGAAGCGGCATGGCTATTGCTTAAATATCTGTGCAGTTATCTGCTTAAGCATAGCCGCTGCAAGGTTAACTTTCGGCGACGTGAAGCGATGCGGTTAATTCAGGCGATTAATTGCGGCGCTGAATTTATGCTAGGTATTAGAGGCTAGGCATTAGAAGCTAGGCATTAGAAGCTATGAATTCATAGTGAGCTTTTTATAATGCTAACAGCATGCAGAGGGATGCGGGTTATGTTTGTGTTATGTTCGAATAGCGCAGCAAGCTTACCGTTCAACTGGATTCAAAAACGCGATGCAAAACAGAACAACGAAAGGAACGAGGTGATGACGGCAACACAGCAACCGGCCTTACAGTTGCAGGATAACTGGTTGAGCGGCGCGAGAGTGCGTCACTGCCCTTCACCTCATTGTGATGCGAGGACGGCAGACGAGCCGGTATCGTTGCTGGTGGTGCACAATATCAGTTTACCGCCCGGTCAGTTTGGCGGGCCGTACATTGATCAGCTGTTTTGCGGTACTTTGCCGCCAGACGAACATCCGTATTTTGCCGATATTTATCAGCTACGGGTGTCGGCGCACTGCTTGATCCGGCGTGATGGTGAGATTGTGCAGTATGTTCCGTTTAATCAGCGAGCATGGCATGCGGGGGTCTCTGAGTATGCGGGGCGGCCACGCTGTAATGATTATTCGGTGGGCATTGAGTTAGAAGGCACTGACGACACGCCTTACAGCGATGCGCAATACCAGCGTTTAGTGACACTGACTGCGCTGTTGCTAGACACTTATCCGGCCATGGCAACACCGGAGGGGACTCTCAGGATCACCGGCCACAGCGATATTGCGCCGGGGCGCAAAACCGATCCGGGCCCAGCCTTTGATTGGGATAATTTTTATGCGCGGCTTGCCGTAGTTCGTGGCGAGTCGCATTAACCGGATATACCCTTCTTACGCCAAGTCGCTTGGGTATATAC
>NZ_JBOFRH010000223.1:0-1010 GCF_051650925.1 Plesiomonas sp. | reverse complement strand
GAAGAAACTGCACAGGGGCTGGGAATTAACCTGAGCCGTTTGCGCATGGGCGCACTGCTGGCGGTGGTGCTGTTAACCGGTAGCGCAGTCGCAATGGCTGGGCCAGTCGGCTTTATCGGGCTCATTGTTCCGCATGTTTGCCGCGCAATATTAGGCATTGATTACCGCTGGCTCATTCCTGCTGCGGCACTGTGCGGGGCCAGTTTACTGACAGCCGCAGATATCAGTGCCCGCTTCCTGTTCTTTCCGGCAGAAGTTCCAGTCGGGCTGGCCATGGCTGTATTAGGCGCACCGTTCTTTATCTATCTGGCCTGTCGCCGCAACGGGCAAGCACTTTAATGCCCACGCCTGCGATTACCCAAGTCACCCAAGCAAACCGTCTGAGGAGTTGCATGTCTACCTATCTGTCTGGTTATGCATCCCGCTATATCCAGCTACGTTACCGTACATTTAGTCTGTTAATTGCTCGTCAGCCGCTGCGCGTTATCGGGATACTCAGCACGCTATTGCTACTATCCACCCTACTGGCTGTCAGTGCCGGAAATCAGTGGCTGACACCGCAAGGGTTGTGGATGCTGATCAGCGGTCAAGCTGACAGCGCCACCACACTGATTATTACCCAGTTTCGCCTACCGCGGGTACTACTGGCATTAAGTGCGGGGGCCGCACTCGGTTTGTCAGGTGTTCTAGTACAGAGCATTATCCGCAACCCGCTGGCCTCACCCGATATTCTGGGAATTAACAGCGGTGCGGCCACCGCCGTTGTGCTGTTTTTCCTATTTTTCCAGCAACACATTGCAATTGTGTGGTTGCCACTGATTGCTTTTACCGGCGCAGTATTGATGATGCTGCTGCTCGTTAGCATCAGCCGGATATTACATCTGCGCCCAGGGCAGATGATTTTAGTGGGAATTGGTTGTGCCACGCTGCTTGATGCCCTGCGCGCACTGCTGGTCATGTATGCGCCAAGCTGGATCTTAGGTAAAAGCACAGTTTGGGTCACGGGATCT